>CAYGUZ010000104.1:0-2972 GCA_964353215.1 uncultured Flavobacteriaceae bacterium | reverse complement strand
ATGGGTGAGAAAGTTGAAGACCGTGCCGGAATGCTTGTCGCTTTGGCGTCTTTAAGTCCACAACCTGAATCAGTACCCATTAATGCTTTAGTTGCTGTAGAAGGTACGCCGATGGAAGATATTGAGCCTGTTGCTATTTGGGAAATGATTCGTATGGTCGCAACTACACGTATTGTAATGCCAAAAACACAAGTGCGTTTATCGGCAGGAAGAACTGAAATGAGTAGAGAGGGTCAGGCCATGTGCTTCTTTGCAGGAGCAAATTCCATTTTTGCAGGTGATAAGTTATTGACTACCCCTAATCCTGATGTAAATGAGGATATGGAAATGTTCAAAATGTTAGGGCTCAATCCACAGAAAGCCTTTGTAAAAGCTCCACAGCCAGAAACAATTGAGGCTACAGCATCTAAGATTGAGCCACTAGGTGAAAAACCGAAGTGGACGCGCCCTGGCCATAAAATCGAGCGTAACGAGAATGCCAAAGCGAATTCTAAATTGGTAGAGAAAGAGTAAGTTTTACTTTTTTAGGACGCTTTTATTAATTTAGATAGTTCGTAAAACTATATTTTGGAACTTAACCTTCAAGAAATTCACAGGGTAAAGACACTCTCTAAAGAAGAATTTATCCGAGACTATTTTAGACCACAGAAGCCTGTGGTTATAGAAGAATTTATTGAAGATTGGCCAGCATATTCTAAATGGAACTTACAGTATATTAAAGAGGTTGCGGGCGAAAAAGAAGTGCCTTTATATGATGATAGGCCCGTAAAACACGATGAAGGTTTTAATCAGCCACACGCCAAAATGAAAATGGCTGATTACGTTGATTTATTGAAAAAAGGGCCAACCAAATTCCGTATTTTTTTGTGGAATGTTTTAAAAGAAGTGCCACAGCTTCAAAAAGACTTTTGCTATCCTGATTTCGGAATCAAATTGATGAAAAACCTTCCGATGCTCTTCTTTGGAGGTACAAATTCTCATACTTTTATGCATTATGACATTGATTTGGCCAACATCTTTCATTTTCATTTTGAAGGGCAGAAACAGTGTATTTTGTTTCCCCAGTCTGAAACAAAATATTTATACAAAATTCCACATTCATTAATTGTAAGGGAGGATATCGACTTTTCCAATCCTGATTTGCAAAAATGGCCTGCATTAAAACATGCAAAAGGCTATATGACAAATTTGGAGCATGGCAATGTAATTTATATTCCAGAGGGCTATTGGCATCATATGAAATATGTAACGCCTGGTTTTTCGATGAGCTTAAGGGCAATAGCCAGAAAACCCAAGAATTTTGGTAAAGCTGTTTATAATATTATGGTAATGCGCCATTTTGATAATCTAATGCGCCGCTTAAAAGGTCAAAAATGGATAGATTGGAAAAACGAAGAAGCGGTCAAAAAAACGAATAGCGTTTTGAATTAGATTTAGATTAATTCCTTAATCTTCTGATATACCAAATGACTTTCCCAACCTCTATATAAAAGATAATCCGCTAGTTTTTTTCTTCTTTTTTGAAGGTTGCTTTCACTAATTTGAGAAAGTCTTTTTTTTGAAAGCGCATCTAAAGTTTCAAGATAGGCATCCTCATCAATCTCCTCAAGGGCGGTTTTAATATTGAATCTTGAGATATCGCGTTGTTTTAACTCATTTACAATGCGGTTTTTACCCCATTTTTTAATATTGAATTTACCCCTGGCAAAACTTTTGGCAAAGCGTTCTTCGTTTAAAAAGTTGTTCGCTATAAGAAGAGTGACAATTTGATCAATCGCATCAGGAATCATACGCATATCCCTAAGCTTTTGAACTACTTCTTTATGACAACGTTCTTGGTAGGCACAATAGCTTTCAAGTTTTCTAGTAGCTTCTGTTATCGAATAGGCTTTTGATGAGTGCATGGTCAAAGATATTTAAAACAAAAAAAAGCGACCCCGTTGCTGAGGTCGCCTTTGTTTATTTTAGGGTTTTACCTTCTTTATCTTTAAAATGATATTCAAGATAGGTATAAGCATCCCTGGGTTGAATCTTAACCCATTTTTTATACTCTAAAAACCATTTTTGACGAATAGAAGGAGTTCCCTTTGTCAAATAAGCTGCAATAAAAGGATGTATGTTCAGTACAATACTTTTCTTCTTATTCGGACCTTTAAGAATTCTTTCTAAATCGAAATTGATTTTATCTATCAAAACTATAGGCGCTTCTACCTCTTGGCCACTGCCATTGGGGTTTTCTTCACTGGTTTTGATATTCATTTCTGGTCGTACACGTTGTCTTGTTATTTGTACAAGGCCAAATTTACTAGGTGGCAAAATCTTATGTTTTGCGCGATCATCTTTCATCTCGTCCCTTAAGTGGTCAAAGAGTTTTTTACGATGGTCGCCTCTTACCATATCAATAAAATCAACGACGATAATTCCGCCCATATCTCGAAGCCTTAATTGTCTTGCAATCTCTGATGCTGCAAGCATATTCACTTCTAATGCGGTATCTTCTTGGTTTTTTGCTTTGTTAGAACGGTTACCGCTGTTTACATCTATCACATGTAAAGCTTCTGTATGTTCTATAACCAGATAAGCACCTTTGCTCATTGTGGCGGTACGCCCAAATGATGTTTTTATTTGGCGCTCAATCCCAAATTTTTCAAATATTGGGGCTGGAGCATTATAATGTTTAACAATGGACTCCTTCTGAGGAGCGATTTCGTGCACATAATCCTTTATGTTTTCATAAAGCGCTTCATCATCAACATGTATTCCGGTAAAGGAATCGTTGAATACATCTCTAAGTATTGAGGAAGCCCTATTGAGCTCAACCAATACTTTGGAAGGATGTTCTGCTTTATGTAAGGTTTTGCACATTGCTGTCCATTTATCCAGCAAGTTTTGGAGATCTTTGTCAAGTTCTGCGACTTTTTTGCCTTCTGCAACAGTACGGATGATTACACCAAATCCTTTAGGTTTAATAC
>CAYGUZ010000103.1:4130-6841 GCA_964353215.1 uncultured Flavobacteriaceae bacterium | reverse complement strand
ACCTTGTTTGTAAGAGACATTCATTTTGTCCAATAAATCTACTTCATACTTTTTCTCTAAAGCCTGAATGTAATGAACAGAGGCGTCAATAGAACAACCTGATGCACTGGCTTCTGACTGATCTAAACCTATAACTATAAATCGTTTATACTTGATTTCAAACCCAGCTTTCAAGTCGCTACCATGTGCTGTCCATTGGGTTAAAAAAGAACTTAATCCACTCGTAACTTCTTCCAATTCTTTTTCAGAAAAACTACGGTTACACTGGTAAATCCAAATTCTTGAGTGATCTGGTAAATCTTTAAAGTCTATTAACATTTGTTTTGTTGTAAAATATTTTTTAGACCAAAAAAGCCCGGTGAAAAATAAAACAGTTCGTTATTGCCTAAATCAAAAACCCCCTAACTAACCAAAAAAGCAGTAATCTCTATTTTCTTGTCTTACCAAGTATGCTCTAATCAATTGAGTTTGAAATAAGTTCGGCCACGTCCAATACGGCCACTTCTTCTTCTTTTTCGTGTGCTTTAATGCCGTCCGTCATCATTGTATTGCAGTAAGGACAGCCAGTAGCTATGATATTAGCATTAGTCTCCAAAGCATCTTTTGTTCGCAACACATTAATATCCATATCCCCTTTTTCAGGTTCTTTAAACATCTGTGCCCCTCCGGCCCCACAACATAGCGCCGTCTTTTTGCTGCGTTTCATCTCTACAATATCTGCATTGGTTGTGTCAAGAACATCTCTAGGAGCATCGTACACCGAGTTGGCCCTACCTAGATAACAAGGATCATGAAACGTAATTCTTTTTCCTTTGTAAAACTCACCTTTGACTGATAAGCGTCCACTATCGATAAGTTCTTTTATGTATTGGGTATGGTGAATAACATCATAGCTACCCCCCAATCCTGGATACTCATTTTTAATTGTGTTAAAAGAATGTGGATCGCATGTCACAATTCGTTTTATTTCATAACCATTTAAGACTTCAATATTCATCATGGCCTGCATCTGAAACAAAAACTCATTTCCGGCGCGTTTTGCCACATCTCCGGTGCAACTTTCTTCTGGCCCTAAAACAGCAAAATCAACATTGGCCCTATTTAGGATTTTTACGAAAGCCCTAGAAATTTTTTTAGCCCTATCATCATAACTACCGGCAGAACCCACCCAAAACAAAATTTCTGGCTCCGTACCTTTCGCTATAAATTCTTCAATAGTCTTCACTTGAAGTGTATCACTCATAGTTATAGCTTTATTCGTTTACCCAGTTTAAACGGTCCATTTGATTATAAGGCCATGGTGCACCATTATTCTCAATGTTAGACATCATATTATTCAATTCTGTTGGCGCAGCTGATTGCTCCATCACCAAATACCGTCTCATCTCTACAATAATTGAAAGTGGGTCAATACTTACCGGGCAAGCCTCTACGCAAGCATTGCAAGTGGTACAGGCCCAAAGTTCTTCATTGGAAATATAATCTCCTAAAAGCTGTTTTCCATCCTCCACAAAAACACCTTTATTTTTGTCCATGTTTTTACCCACTTCCTCTAAACGATCACGGGTATCCATCATTATCTTTCTCGGGGATAGTTTTTTACCTGTTTGATTTGCAGGACATTCTGAGGTACATCTACCGCATTCAGTGCATGTGTATGCGTTTAATAACTGTACCCAACTTAAATCCATCACATCTGAAGCCCCAAATTTTTCCGGCTCTTCCGTATCTTCTGCGGGTGCGGCAAATGGATCTGCAGATGGATCCAACATCAATTTTACTTCTTTGGTTACGGCCGCTACATTATTAAATTCTCCGTTCGCCTTAAGCTTTCCATAATACGTGTTCGGAAAAGCCAATAGAATATGTAAATGTTTCGAATAATAGAGGTAATTTAAAAAACATAAAATTCCGATAATATGCAACCACCATGCCGTTCGTTCTAGCAGTATCAGTGTTGAAACCGACAAATCGTTGAATAACGGAGCTATAAACCGACTTATCGGAAATGAACCGGCCTGCGTATAATGTTCGGCACCAAGTTGCTGCAATTGAAAATCTGCGGCGTTCATCGTAAGAAACAAAAACATCAATACCAACTCAATATATAGAATTAGGTTACCGTCTTTTTTGGGCCAACCTTCCATCTCAGGCTTTAGAAAGCGCTTTAGTTTTATGATATTTCTTCTCAGCCAAAAAATAACAACGGCTACAATGACCAAAAGAGCCAATATTTCAAAAGAACCGATTAAAAAATCATATATCGAGCCTAATGGGGCAAATATTCTATGTGTTCCTAAAAGTCCATCAATAATAATTTCTAGAACTTCAATATTTATAATGACAAAGCCAACATAAACAATAATATGCATTAAACCCGCAATAGGCCTAACCACCATTTTAGACTGGCCCAGTGCAATTCTGGCCATATTTTTCCAGCGCTGGCTTTTATTATCTGTTACATCCACATCTCTACCTAATTTAATGTTTCTAGACAGTTTTCTTACGTTTCTAGTGAAAAAACCGATGCCTAAAAAAAGTGCGGTCGCAAATAGAATGTTCGGAAGGTATTCCATAAAATCAGTTAGTTATCGTTTTTCTTCGCCGCAGGGTCGTCTTCAGGAAGTTCATATTCTTTTTGTTTCTTTCCAAATACCGAAACGTTTACGTATCGTTTTGGATTTAACCTAAAATCTTGAAGTAATAAATCC
>CAYGUZ010000103.1:0-4120 GCA_964353215.1 uncultured Flavobacteriaceae bacterium | reverse complement strand
AATAAATCCAATTCACGTGAAGCGTTGGATAAATTATTGTAAAGTTCATCGTTATTCGCTAGTTTGCCCAAAGAACCTTCTCCATTTTGTATTTTGCCTAATAAACTATTGAGATTGGTAATGGTGGCTTCAAGGTTTTTAATTGTCTTTGCAAAATCTACCTCAGCTAGCGACTCTGATAATTTAGCAAAGTTGGCACTAGTGGTGTTTATATTTTTTATTGAACTATCTAGCTGCGTTTTGTTCTCTGCCAATAACTCGTTCATTGCATTGGCGCTAACCTGAAAACTTCTCACCAGTGCATTTAAACCCGCAATACTTTGCCTGAGCTCTCTTTTAGTTGGGTCATCCAACACATCATTGAAATTCATTAATAACGAGTCTGCATTGGATACCGCACCCTCAACCTTTAATTGGAGAGGCGTTAATTTTTCTTGTACAAGGGCCGTAAGCCCCGGTTTAATATTTGCCCTCAGTGTATCACCTGATTTTACCATCGGCGAATTATCAAATACCGGAATTATTTGTATAGCTTTTCCACCAATGATACCAGTGTCATACAATTCGGCTATACTATTCTTAGAAAATTCAAAATCACTACTTACGGAAAACGCAACAAGTAATTTACCTGTATCATCTTTAAATCGGATGCTATTGACATTACCGACGCTAAATCCATTGATAACAACCTCTGTACCTGGCTGTAAACCACCTACGTTATTATATACTGCGTAAAGGGTTTTGCTATCGTCAAAAATTGAAGATGCCTTTAAGTAGCTGTACCCAAAAATCACACAAAGGATACCTAAAATTACAATAAGACCTGTTTTAACTTCTCTTGATAGTTTCAAAGGTTCGGTTTTCTGTTATAAACAAAATTAGGAATAATTTTAAGACAAGTCCCTATTGCGCCGGAACAGCCTTAATTGCATCGCTCAAAGGAATGCGAATACCATTTTTATAAGCTACTATATATGATGTGGTATAGCCTTTAGCATCAGCATTTGATTTAAGCAGTTTGGCCTTTAGGTAAGAATTCGTATTGCCGTACATATAACGGAATAAGTTTTTTACCGGTTCTTTGGATAAGGTGTTCAATCCGTTAAAATTATCGCCATCTAGGGGAATAACTTTTGAACTGGCCATGAGCTGTACTTTAAAAACCACATCGTCAACGGCAACAATCTCCGTCTTTTCCTTTTTTGGGGTATTCTCTTTCACCACCTGTTTTGTGATGGGTTTAGCACTCTTCTCAAGTACTTCGGCAACTTCCTCCTTTTTTGGTGGAGTCATGATAGCCTCTTCTTTTATTTCTTTTACAACATCTTCTTTTTCGGGTACATCTTCCGTAAAAACAGTATTTTCTTGTTCGATAAGGTTAGCATCTACCCCATCCTTATAACTTAAAATTGCGTTGGCAATAGCAGTGGCCATTTGATTTTGACCTTTGACGGAATTTAGATAGGCACCCTCATTTTTATTGGTTAAAAATCCGGTTTCAACGAGAACACTGGGCATAAAGGTTTGGTGCAGAACAATAAAACCTGCTTGTTTTACCTTACGATCTTTGCGCTTTAATTTCGCAGTAAAGTTATCTTGCATCAACTTGGCCAATTGAATGCTCTGTTCTAAAAATTCTTCTTGCATAATCGTAAGGCCAATTACAGACTCTGGCGAGTTTATATCATACTTCGCATATTTTTGCTCGTAATTATCTTCTAAATAAATAACGGAGTTCTCTTTTTTAGCAACTTCAAAATTTTGTTTGTTGGCATGAAGCCCTAAAACAAAAGTGCCAGCTCCATTGGCATCTGAATTGTGAGAATCACAATGAACGGAAACAAAAAGGTTCGCATTTGCCTCATTAGCTATTTGTCCTCTTTCGAAAAGGTCTACGAAAGTATCATCATCCCTTGTGAAAATTACTTCAATATCTTGTTGTTTTTTTAGTAGTTCTCCAACTTTAAGTACTATTGAGAGTGCAATATTTTTTTCTAAATAACCATTACCCAAATTACCGGGGTCATGCCCACCATGCCCTGCATCAAGTACAACAACAAATTTATCCTTTATAGGGGCTTCGGTACTGCTTTTGATAAAAGATGAGAAGAGTAAAAAGAGTAAAAAGAGTACTAAGGATAAAAACCGTTTTTTAATCATACCAATTATTTATTTTCTATGTTCTGCCTTGGTTAAATTTATCGTAATGTCCGATTAACAGAACAAAAAATATATGTAAGTTTGGGCTTCAAAAACCAAGCCAACCTGCTACAAAAATAGGATTTATCACGTTGCAAGCAAACAAACATCTTCTTCTTTTCCTATTCGTACTGGTTTCAAGTATGCAATACATATCGGCACAAGAAGACCCGATTACACCATTACCCATAAAAGCTGTAAAAGATACCATTGTAGCCCCATTACTTCCACCAAATCTTTTAAACGATTCTATTCAGGTTGATTCTGTAACCCAAGATTCATCTCAAGGTAAAAAACCCTTATTGCTTGATAAGATAAAATACAAAGCGAAAGACTATGTGCGATTAAGCCAAAAAGAGAATAAAATTTATCTATACAACGAAGCTGAAATCTACTATCAAGATACCGAGCTCAAAGCCGGAATCATAATCATGGATTATGTAAAAAATGAAGTGTATGCCGGTAGAATAAAAGATTCTACAGGAACCTACACCCAATTACCGTACTTTAAACAAGGTACTAATGTGGTCATACCCGACTCGATCCGATTTAATTTTGATACTCAAAAGGCCTTAATCTGGAATTCAAGAACTGAACAACAGGCAGGAGCAGGCTCTTTAGGAAGCGATGCGATGAAAGTATTGGCAGAAATTACTAAAAAAGAAAACGACTCGGTCTATTTTTTAGAATCGGCCAGATTAACGACTTCAAAAGATACCGTTGACCCTGATTATTACATAAAAATAAACAAGGCAAAATTTGTGCCCGGCAAAAAAATTATTGCCGGGTTTAGTAATATGTACTTGGTAGATGTACCAACGCCTATTGCATTACCTTTCGCTTATTTTCCGCTTACCACGGGAAGAACAGGCGGTTTAATCTTCCCTACTTTTACACAAGATCCTAATCGGGGATTTGCAGTGCAAAACGGGGGGTATTATTTTCCAATAAATGATTATGTAGATTTTAGCATACTTGGCGACTTTTTCACCAATGGCAGTTACGGTTTTAGAACGCAAACCATATATACCAAACGATACCGATATCGGGGCAATATTAATTTTAGGTATGAGAATCAAATAACAAGTCAGAAAGGATTTAGTGATTTTTCAAGATCTACGCTTTACAATATTCAAATATCACATAGCCAAGACCCAAAGGCTAGTCCCAATTCGAGGTTTTCGGCCCAAGTAAATCTGGGCAGTAGTCAGTATTTTACCAATTCGTTTAATCAAATTAACGTACAAAACACACAAAACAACAACCTCTCAAGTTCAATTTCGTATTCCAAGACATTTCCGGAATACCCTTCCGTAAATGTAAGTTTAAC
This sequence comes from uncultured Flavobacteriaceae bacterium, assembly GCA_964353215.1. Taxonomy (GTDB): domain Bacteria; phylum Bacteroidota; class Bacteroidia; order Flavobacteriales; family Flavobacteriaceae; genus Croceitalea. Next base: position 591 of record CAYGUZ010000103.1, on the reverse strand, counting down.
GGCAACCCATAACCAAAATATTAGTTCTAATGCAGCCCCGGATGCAGATAACATTACGTTGACCTTGCCAACTTTGCAGGCAAGTATGGAGCGAATTTTTCCGTTTGCAAAACGGGAAGGAATCAAGAAAGGAATCATACAGAACATCAACTTTCAATATAACCTAAGAGCAGAAAATCGTATTCGTACCAATGATGAAGATTTTCTAACCGGTAGAATGTTCGAAAATGCCCAAATAGGAGCCAGACACACTATCCCCTTAAATACAAATTTTAAGGTTGCCAAATATTTTAGTGTCTCAGTAGGTGGTAATTATGAAGATGTCTGGACGGCCCAAACCTTTCAAAGAGGCCTGGACCCTAATGACCCTGATAACAACCGAGAAGTTGTTCTTGATACCATCAACGGCTTTGACCGTTACAATAGATACGGTCTAAGTGCAAGTGTTGGTACTACGCTGTATGGTACCTTTAACTTTGGGGAAGATAAAAAAATACAGACGATACGGCATGTGATGCGACCTTCTATTGGTTGGGGATACACGCCCTCTTTCGAGCAGTTTTATGACAGCTATACCGATTTAAATAACGA
>CAYGUZ010000102.1:0-6885 GCA_964353215.1 uncultured Flavobacteriaceae bacterium | reverse complement strand
AGGGGCATGCCCCTCGCTATTTTTTTTAACTTTAAACTATTTACATCTTATGAAGTAAGAAGAATAGTCTTTTAATATTCTACGTATATGAACATCCATCACAGAGAGTAGATGGGCGTTTTTCCCCACACTAGGTATCCGGACCATGTAATGAAAGGTCTGTTTAGATGGCCTGTTTCCCTTTTTGACCTTGCCAGGTACCCTGTAATAGCTACTCGATACGATGCCGACCATTTTATGACCTTGGTTTTGCTACAATTATGTTTTTCGCAAGTACCGTTTACTAAATCTTTCTTGGATCTGATGTCCTTAATGTTTTTTTAAAAGCTTCTCGTTGCACCTAAAGTTCCATTTCCCTATCACTAAGTAGTTTTCGTAATACACGACTTTCGTCCTCTGCTTCTTTAAGCTCTTTGCTTTTTGTATCGTAGGTAACCTTCAAACCTGCTTCTCACTTGTGCTCAAATTTCTTCTTACAGCTATGTAAGGTGTCAGTACTAAGTCTATATTTACGACGGGCAACAACAATACCTATATTCTCTGTTACAGAAAGTATTTCTAACTTCTGATCTAAAGTCCATTTCTTGTATTTCATATCTCAAATGTATTAGTTTTGAAATTTAAAATATCACTCCGAACTTATAAGAGGTTAAACTACCTTTAAAGCACTTTTATATTGGCCATTATCAAGAGTATGTCTACGTAATTTATACTGTTAATGTTGTTTAAAGTCCTTTATACAACAATTGTTTTCTATCTCTTGTTCATTCTAGTATTTTTATCAAGTTTGCGTTATTATAAGTTAATGACAGGTTTCGTTTAGAGAAATTTCTTACCTTATTTATTACATAGTCTACTATCAGGTACGTATGTAGGCAACGTAATATATTTAAGTAAGCAGATTAAAGATACGGATGAAGATTTCTTATGTAATGCAATTGGCCTATCTGATGATGAGGTAAGAAAGGTTAAGTATTACAGAGATACTTTTTAGAAGAAGAAAAGAGGCCACCGTCTTAGAATTGTAAAGCTTTTTTAAAAGTCTATAGCATAAATAAACAGTATAAAATGAATTTGATTGAAAGTACAGGTAAAAGAAGATTTAAAATAAATATATTTTTGATAATTCTTTTGGCATCATTCAGTGTTGCCCTAGCACAAGTTAAAGTAGGAGACAATCCCAATGTCATCAATGCCAATGCTGTCTTAGATGTAGAGTCGACCGATAAAGGTCTCTTGCTGCCACGGGTCGAGCTGACGAGCACTGCAAATGCAGCCCCGCTCACGGCACACGTGGCAGGTATGGCGGTATACAATACGGCTACTGCCGGAGATGTGACACCGGGATTCTACTTCAATGATGGGGCACAATGGGTGGCAATAGCAGATGCGGCCGAAGCTGACAGGCAGTTGGGCACGCATGATCAGACCCTCACAGCCAATAGGTCCGTGACACTAGGCAGTCTCGACTTGAATTTCGATGCCAATACATTGGTGATAGATGGTAGTGCAAACCGCGTAGGTATAGGCACTACAACACCTGCAGCGACTTTAGATGTGAGTGGTAATGCTATAATAGGAGCAGATTTGGGAGCACCAAGTGGTTTAAATAACAGATTGTCGTTTAGACGAGATGATGGCGGTCTTTCAGGATCTTTAGGATATGTAGTAGGCTCAAATCAGGAATTTCAGTTTAGAAATGTTTCTGGTGGTGGATTTTACAGTTTTATTACTAATAATGGTGGAGCTACAAGTGAAAAAGTGCGTATCACCCCTGATGGAAGATTAGGTATAGGCACTGCTGGACCAGCAAAAGCATTAGATGTTAATGGTGATGCGCGTGTAAGAACCATACCTCCAGGTGTCGCAGCAGACGAGGTGGTAACGGTAAATACCGCTGGTGATCTTAGAAAACGTACCGCCGCACAGATTGTGGCTGCAGGTGGTGGTGTAACCTCCAATACCAATATAGGAAACACCAACCAAACCCTCACAGCAAATAGATCCGTGACACTAGGCAATCTGGACTTGAATTTTGATACCAATACATTGGTGATAGATGGTAGTGCTGACGAGGTAGGTATCGGCACGAACGATCCAGCTGGTAAACTAGACGTGTTCGGCAGCATGGTCATAGGAAATGTGAGCGATGACAATACGCTGAGATTCAGGAGAGCTACTGGTGCCGTGACCGGAGGAATTGGATATGCTACTGGTAGCAATGGTGATTTTGAATTTGCTAACTCATCAGGAGGAGGCGTTTTTTCATTCGTACCAAATAGCACCACGCTTGGAGGAGCTTTCGCCTTCAGGGTGAACAATAATGGCTCGACCACTAACGCAGGCGGTGCGGTCATCAATGAGTCAAGTTTTGACCAAGACTTCAGAGTAGAAAGTGACGGCAATGCCAATATGCTCGTCGTAAATGCAGGCACGAACAGAGTCGGTATCGGCACTAATTCACCCAATGCTGCCTTGGATGTGCCAGCAGGTGCACATTTGAGTACTACCCGTATAGAAGGAAACACTATAAATCTCGCCCAAGATGCTTCTGGTGATCGAAATTCTATTTTGAGATTTTACTCTGATGCAGATACTGCGGATGATGCTGCCATCAACCGAGAGCCGGGTGTAGATGGAAACCTCACTATTGATAACGAAGGAAATGGCATTACTTATATACGCAACCGTGGCAGTGGTGAGGTACGCTTGGGTACAAATAACAGCGATGACTTACGAATACTGAATGGTGGAGGCATACGCCTAGCGAACTTGCCAGCGGCAGCAGACAATGATCTCCCAGTACAGGCAAATGCCAATGGAGACCTGAGAAAAGGCTACAGAGCTGGTGAAATAATCAGAACGACCATACGAACGTCGTTTACCACAACAGTGGAGCCGGGCGGAGACCAAGTTGATATCAGCACGACGTATACTCCTGTGTTGGGTAACTCCACTATACTGGTCACCTATGATTGTGATTACAGGATGGGGGGTAGTGGTACTGATACGTGGTATTCTGAGCTATTTGTAAGCAATTTGACATCTAGAGTCACACAGAAAAGTCAGTATTGGCAGAATAATAGTGGTGGCGGAACTCGAAGTTCTACTCTTCTGCCCATCACAGGTGCCAGAACGATCAGTTCAACTGCCGCATTTACTATCAGAGTCAGGCTTCGTGACAACGGGACTTCGTCTGATGATGAGGTCGTAATTACGCCGAACAATGGTATAATGACCATTACAGAAATTGCTAATTGATAAAAGCCGATTTCCAAAATATTAAAAACACATGAAGTTCTTACATGAATAACAACCAACAAAAATATGAACTATGCATCTGGCTTTGCCTTTTGCTGTGGTTGATATCGTTTTCTGTACAGGCTCAAACTGGTAATAGGGCGCAGGTTAATACTTTTACCGCCTTTGAAGATGTAAGTCTACAAACGGCCGGTCCTCAAGGCTGGTCAACAAGTCGTACACCCACACCTACATATTTTGGTTTGGTAGGCAATGCGTCATATACAAACGCAGCAGATGCCAATGCCAATGTAAACGGTTACGTAAGGCACTATGCCAATGCGGTAGATCAAACGGCAATATTTCCAGTAGGTACAGGTTCAGACCTGCGCCAGGTGACCATTGGCGGAACCAGAATCGCAAGCTCAGAAATTGCAGTGGCATGGATCTCAGGTGATCCTACAATAACGGCAGACCCTACAAATCCAGGTGGTTTACATGACGTTACCACAGTTTCTTCTGCGGACGGTATAGTAGATGTTATGACCTTGGGTCAATGGGATTGGATAAATTTTGGAACCAGTGATGCGGGCATGACTGTGACAGTAAGCATACCGGATCTGTCAAGCTATGCACCCCAAAGTCTCTTAAGGTTAGTAGGATGGGATGGCACACAATGGGTGAACTTATCTGGAAACACATCGGCATCTGGCAATACAGAAGATAGCACACTTTCAGGAAATATGATTTCTGGTATTACAGCAATAAGTATTGGAAGATTACTAGATTCAGACGCTGATGGTATTGGCGACAGCGTAGATTTAGATGATGACAATGATGGAATATTAGATACTGTAGAAGACCAAAACTTACTTGTCAATGCAGGTTTCGAGACTAATAATGCCGTTCTTGATGGCGATAACTTAGGGGCCACTATTGCGCCATGGGTCATCACAGCAGGTAATACCAATGTTGTGCGAGTAGACGGGGTTGGAGGTTATGACTATGTTAACGGTTCTGGCATTAACTTGGGTCCAGTTTCTGATGCAGAACCAACAACAGGCGATGGTGATTACCAATATTATTTTGATATAACAACTCCTGCTAAGGCTTACCAAACATTCACACTTTCAGCCCCAGAAATAATTTACTACGGGGGATACTTCTCTGCACGAGAATCCGGACCAGGAACGGCTGTTATTGAAATTCGCTCAGGCACGGGCACTGGAGGCGCACTGCAGGCAAGTGAGTCAACGGTTGTCAATAGCAATATACACTGGATTGGTGTCGAAGGCTCTGTAGCTTTGGCAGCGGGCACCTATACATTTGTAGTAAACCTTCCTACCGAATTGAATGTAGACGCCACCTACGTCATAAGAGATACTGACGGAGATGGTCTAGTAGACCGTTTAGATTCAGACTCAGACAACGATGGCTGCCTAGACGTCACTGAAGCAGGGTTCACAGATGGCAATAATGATGGCATACTAGGCACCGACCCAGTTACGGTAGATCAAGATGGTTTGGTTACAAGTGGTTCAGATGGCTATACCACTCCTAGGGATGCCAATACCAATGGCACCTATGATTTTCAGGAAGTTGGCGTAGCACCTATAATTACCACACAGCCGGTAGACCGAACAATTTGTCTTGGATGTAGTACTTCTTTAGTCACGGAAGCCTCAAATGCCGATACTTATCAATGGCAACTGTTAAATGCCGGTAATTGGGAAAATATAATTGATGATGCCATATATACGGGAAGCACCACCACCACCTTAGGATTAGGAAACCTTACCATGGCCCAAAACGGAACCCAATACAGGCTTATAGCCTCAAACACGGCGTATAGTTGTACTCAAGCAATATCCAATACAGTAACTGTAAACGTAAGGGCAACTAGTGTAATAACCAATAGGCAACGTACTTACAGGGTCAAGAATTAAATATATATCTTTTGTTTAAGATTGTGATTTTTCATCAAATCTTATGTGTGGCATAGACGATATCCATACACTTTAAAATGAATAGGTAGCTGCAATTCTTTACGCTACTTCCCTAATGTAATTTTACCCTCCTTTTTCCTTGAAAATGAAGAAAACGAATCTATTTATCGATTAAAAATAGTACTATTCTTCTAAAAGTATTGATTTTGCATAGTATTGTTCTTTGCATGATTCATAATAACTGTTATTAAATCTGAAATTTGGGTATCCTTTGTTTGATCTTTACTTAAGGTGTTTTGAAAAGTCCATCATGCCGCCGAGTACGCTCACAATGAATATTCCTTTGTGTTCAATATAGTAGAAAATAACCTGTGACTTATATCTATACCGGAGTAGCATTTGATTTTTGACAGCAACGTATCTTCTTCCTAACTCTGTATTATTGGCCAGTTCTTCCAGGACCTTTTTTAGGCTTTTTGCATATTTTAGAGATTGTCTTTCCCCGAATTCTTTAATGGTATATTTGGCAATGGACTTGATATCGCTCTTTGCCTTGACACTTATTATATAGCTATGCTTCGGCATTATGCTCATTTATAGCCTCTTCCCAAATACTATCTACAGTGGCATCGGATGGCCCACTTTCAATTCCATCGATGAGTGCCTCATTCAAATCCACGATACGTTTTCTTCGCTCCTGATCCTTCCGAATAATATCTCTGATATATTCACTGTCATTCGTATAAAACCCCTGTTCGATTAAGCTTTTTACATAAGCCTCCTGTTGCTCGGTAAATGTGATAGATTTTCTGATTACTGCCATTTTGAACCAAAATTAATATTATTGATGTAAACTAATGATAGTTTAGATATTTGGCAAACTTAATGAAGCATCGTTTTTTTGAACTTTTGAAGTTGGATACTTGATTTCTTTTAATAAAATCTTCAATAGCTCCTTTTTTTCGCTTACCTCTGACCAACCATTTAGGCAGCTCAAATTCTCTAGTTATGACCGGTACCTATATATGGGAGGAGGTCAGTCTTTTGTAAAGAGTTAGGTCTTTTAAATTATTACAAGAAGTTCAACCGCAATTCAAAAAGCATAACTGGCGGGCTTAACGTGAAGCGTATATAAATATGATAATCTAGTTTTTATTTCGGTATTTATACGTATAAATATATTTAATTATGATACGTAAGGAATTACATTTGGATAAAATAGTTATCTCTGCTTTAGAAGCTTAGGCCAAAAGACAGAACCGTAGCCTGAAATTACTTAGAGTATTTGGCAATAGAACATGCGAAAAGATTAGAAGTACCATCTAAGGAGTATACTGATATGATGGACGATTTGCTGAACAAGTTTGATAAGAACGAGATAGAATTTTTCATCTATTGAAGAAGTAATGAGTGGAAATGGCATATCAAATTAATGTTTTCAAATATGCCGAGAAAGATCTTCTGACTGCGAAATGTCTTTATAGGGTATCCGGATTGTAGCAGACATTTGATATTGATTTCAAAAGTCAAATTTCATATCTTCAGGCAAATCCCTTTCTTTTTCAAGTCTACTATAGAAATATTAGACGGTCTCACTTTAATAATTTCAAGTATTCAATTCACTTTATTATTCACAAGGAGGTGGTCTATATTTTAAGAATACTGCACCATAAGCAAAAGTTTAAATAAAGGATTGAAA
>CAYGUZ010000101.1:0-6912 GCA_964353215.1 uncultured Flavobacteriaceae bacterium | reverse complement strand
GGCTAAACTATTGGAAATCTATAATACCTTATCATAGATGGCAGACGAATTTAAAAATCCGTTTAAGGAGCTGGATAGAAAGTTACGGGAAGTACCGCCAGAAATGCGGCAGAAGGTAATGAACGATATTGCCGTTGCCAAGCTTATTATGGATATGGCTATTTTGGTAACCTCAAACTATTCATCACTTATATCAGGAATGTTCAAAACCAATAAAAGAAAATAATCGACCAAAAAATATAAAATCAGGAAACATGGAAAAATATCAAAAAATATTATCGGATAGTCTAGGCGATATGCTATCCAACGTAGTACAGCTACTACCGCAGCTAATAATTGGTGTTCTAGGCCTTATTGTCGCATGGATACTATTAAAAATAATTTTATTTGTTGTAAAGCGTGTTTTGAAGGCGGCTAAGATAGATGCACTTTCTAAGAAGGTTACCGACGCAAAACTTTTGGAAGACAAAGAAATCAAAGTTGATTTACTCAAGATAGTTCTTGGTGCGGTCAAAATACTTTTGATTTTGGTTTTTACCATCGTCATCGCAGATGTAATTGGCCTAAAAGCCATTTCGGAAGGTATTATTTCAATTTTAGCCTACTTGCCAACTTTATTAAGTGCCATTTTTATTTTTGCAGGAGGCCTGTATTTGGCAAATCTGGTAAAGAAAGGTACCCTGGCCTTATTTAACTCTATGGGTATTGGAGGGTCAAAAGCTATAAGTAGCATTTTGTTTTACTTGATTACGTTCTTTGTTTCTATCACTGCGCTTAACCAAGCAGGTATTGATACAGAGATCATTACCAGTAATTTCACGATGATTCTAGGTGCCTTCTTATTTGCTGTAGCACTTGGCTTTGGTTTAGGTTCTAGAGATGTCTTTTCAGATGTGTTGAAGATGTTTTATACCAGAAAAAACTATGCTGTAGGTGATAAAATTGCAATTGGTGATATAGAGGGTACCATTGATGCTATCGATAATATCACATTGACGCTTAAAACTAAGACTGGTAAAACGGTAATACCTATAAAAGACGTGGTCTCACAACATGTCGAGATAAAGTCTTAAGCAAAAAGGGGCGAGGTAAATACCTCGCCCCTTTTTGCTTAATTTTTGTTATTTCGTATTTACCGATTTTCCTTTAATTTGTATTACAGGAAATTCTGTTCTTCGGTTCAATTCCAGTTCTTCAGGGGAACAGTCTTTTTTACTCGTACATTCATTTATAGGCTTACGTTTTCCAAAACCTTTGTAAGAAACTATATGATGCTTGGGTACGCCATTGGCGATCAAATATTCATAGGTTGACTTTGCCCTACGCTCAGAAAGCGCATCGTTGTAATTATGGCTGCCGACTGGGTCTGTATGTGCCTCTAGTTTTATGATCATGTCAGGATAGGTTTTAGTCATTAGCTTCACTACTTTATCCAGTTCTAGTGCCGCATCGGGCCTTATGTCACTTTTGTTAAAGTCAAAATAAATTTTCTTAAGACCGGCTAACAATTTTACGTCCAATATAGGTTCGAGCATGATATCAAGAGTTTTCACTTTAGTCGCTCTACTTATTTCATGTGTACTAAAAAATATGTTTTTATGAGGATGTGTCTTACGTACCGCTTCGATCATATAATTGCGCTTTCGATTAATGAACATTTTATATTGTCCATTTTCATCCGTAATCGTTTCTCCTACCTTTTCCTTGGTCTTTTGGTCAAATAAAGAAATTGCAACGCTATCTAAGGGTTGATTGTTTATGGCATCTCTTACGATACCTTGCACCGCCAGCGATGGGGTAAACTCAAATCTATAAATATCATCACTTCCTTTTCCTCCCTCTCTATTAGAACTTACATAGCCATTGATGCCGTTATCTTCGGCAAAAAAGCCAAAATCATCAGCAGCACTGTTTATTGGTCTACCAAGGTTAATGACATCTACAAAGTTGCCATCAACATCGATTATGGTAGAAAAAACATCTAGTTGTCCAAAACCGACATGACCATCAGATGAAAAGAATAGTTTGCCCTCAATATTAATAAAAGGGAACATCTCATCACCTTCTGTGTTTACTACCGGACCTGCATTTATTGGTTGCCCGATACCGCCCCTTTCATGTATTTCAGAATAATAGATATCCGTTCCGCCATAACCACCTGGTCTATCTGAGGCATAGTAGAGCCGTTTGCCATCTGGACTAATAGCGGGGTGACCTGTTGAATACAAATCACTATTGATTCTTAAGCTTTTAACAGTTTTCCAACCGTCTTCTTTTAGTTCGGCCTTATAAATTTTAAGGTTATTCTCCTTATCTAATCCATAACCTTCTTTTTTATCAAAGAAATTGTTTCTTGTAAAATAAATGACAGTGTCCTTTTTATAATCTGTAGTAAAAATTAAAGAGCTTTCATGATATTTTGAATTTATATCACCTTTTATCAAAGATGGTACTGCAGTAGTGTTTCCTTCTTCTATAGAATAAATATCGAGCCATGGCTCACCGTTCCAACCGTACGTTTTTTCAAAACCTTCATCAACTCGAGTGGAAGCAAAATAGAGTTTTCCTTTATGGATAAAAGTTCCGAAATCACTGCCCGACGAATTAAAGTGTAATTCTGAAATTTCATAACGTTCACGGCTATTGAATACAACTGAAGCAAAGTTGCCATCTTCCAAAAAACGTTTTGCTCTAGAGTCATTTTTATTGAATTTCTTATATTTTCTGAGCCACTTGGCCGCTTCTTTACTCTGGCCGTCACTATGTAATGCCATGGCATATTTAAAGTAATAGTCAGTTGGAATATCAGCATTGTTGATAATAGCCTCAAAGTGCGGCATTGCCTTTTTAAAGTTTCTTATGAGTAAATAACATTCTGCCAATTGCTTGTGTGCGTGACTTGTATTAAAACTACCTTCCAACATATTTTCGTAGAAGGGTATAGCCTTGGCATATGAAAATTGACTAAAATAATAGTCACCTTTTTTTTGAGAACCATACTGTGCAGAAAGTATTTGGGTCGCTGTGACGAACAACAGTACTAAAAGACTTTTGAATATATTTTTCATGTTACGTAGGTTGAGGTTTTTAGAAATATCTTGGAGATTTGAATACACCGGCTTTTCGTTTCCCCAATTCAAAAATTAAAATAACTTCATGTGTGCCGCCCGTATAAGGTCTAAGGTCTCCAGTAGGAAGGTCGTAAGCGTATCCTATTCTAAAGTCCTTACTTACCTGATAATCCATAAAAGCTCCAAAGTTTGAGGCATCGTTAAAACGATAGGATGCCCCAAACCAGAATTTTTCATATCCTAAAAACCCAGCGGTAAGGTCATATGTAGCAGGTGCACCATTGGTAAATTTTGTGATGACGGAAGGTCTAAATTTAAAATCCAATGAAATATCCATTACATAACCTGCAATGGCATAAAAACTAATATTCTCCACTCCTATAAATTCACCTTCATTAAAATTTGTTTCAAAAAATCTTGGGGCCGAAATACCAGTATACCACCTATCCGAACTAACATAAATTCCGGCACCCACATTCGGGACCCAATTATTAATTAGCCCGGCACCTGGGTCCAATGGATCTATCTCTGAGCGTGTATAATTCGTAAAACCACCTTTTAGTCCAAAAGACAGGTTAGTATCAAAAGAAATGGGTATTGTATACGAAAAATCACCATAGACGTAATTGGTGTTTTCAAAGCCTAGTTGATCACTTATATAAGTGAAACCTAACCCTACTTTATCATTTCGCAAAGGGGAATGTATTGAAAAAGTACTTGTTCTCGGATTACCGGCAAGACCGGCCCATTGATTTCTATGCAACGCGGTTAGGTTTAATTTCTCCCTACTGCCTGCATATGCAGGATTAATAGAAATGGTATTAAACATATATTGCGTGAACTGAGGCAGTTGTTGCGCCCCTGCAATTGAAGTAATTAGAAGGGTAAAAAACAATAATATTGTTTTAAGAGTATTCATTTGCATGAGGTTAAAGTTCTTTCGGTCTTACTTTTATTAAAATTAATTTGGGGTTAATTTCTAGCACAAATAGACGAAATAGCTTTCATAACCTATAATTTTTACGTCTAAAACAGTTTTAAATTCGTCGTAAGAATAAACAATCGTTTAGTGGTTTTTTTCTTACGATGAGTAACATTGGTCTTAGGTGTTGTTAATATTATTTTACATTGAGTATGGGTCGATTTTTCAATCGACCCATATCTTATTCACATTATTTAGTGCCTAGGTAGATAAACCCATTAAATGGTTCTAATGTTATGCCTAGTTCCTTATCGGTTGCACTAATGATGTAGTAGTATGTGCCTGATGGCAAAGTCCCTGAAGATCCTACGGACCCACTTGGAGAGCTTCCATTCCAGTCATTACGATAATCTTTTGATTCATATACTTTATCACCCCATCTGTTAAACATTTGCACATCGAAAGTAAACTGACAGAATTCTACACCACGTATTTCAAAATAATCGTTGATGCCATCTCCATTTGCAGTTACAGCTTCAGAGATTTCAATTTCTCCACGCCCACAGGGCACACAATCTGTGTTAACTACTATAGTAAAGTCTACATAATATTTACAATCTCCTCCAATAGAGCTGTAGGCTATTTTGTACTCACCAGGTAAATGATTAATCGGGTCAAACAAGCTACCATTAAGGGTAACATTACCTTCAAGTACTTCAAAGGTACCATTGGTTTCAAATCCTTCCGGTATGTAATTGATTAAATCAATAGCCTCATCTTCAACACAGATATCTATAGTAACTTCCTGCAATTGTGGTTGGAATACAAATATGATTTGCTCAAAAGAAGCTGTATTGCCACAAGAATCCGTTACGTCCCAAGTTCTGATCAACATAAAATCTTCAGAACCATCTGTAGCATCTTGTCTTACTTCGTTAAAGACTACATCATAATTACCACAACCACCCATAAACGTTAATTCTGGTGCAGGAGGGATTTCTTCTCCACAAAGAATGGTCACTTGTTCATCATAATCACTAGCCGTTATAGGTCCAGTAGGCTGAATAGTGATTATTTGAGTATGTGAAACAGTGTTGCCGGCACAATCGCTAGTAGTCCAAACTCTAGTCACGGTATATCCGTTCATACAGTTAGCATCATTTGTGATAGTTTCTGTAAAGTCAACCCCAACAGCAGTATCACAATTATCTACAGCGGTTAATGTAACGGCATCAGGTACTTCATTACAAAGTACTGTCATGCTCTCAGGCAACTCTTCTACAAAAGTTGGAGCTATAGTATCTTCTACTGTGATGGTTTGTGTATGCGAAACAGTATTGCCGGCACAATCAGCAACTGACCAAGTTCTAGTAATGATATAATCAGATGGACATGAATCACTATCAGTGATTGTTTCAACAAAATCAACAATCATATTAGGCTCGCAGCTATCAATAGCAGTAAGTATATCAGCATCAGGTACGCTATCACATTGTACGGTCATATCCGCAGGAAGTGCTTCTACAAAAGTAGGCGCAACAGTATCCTCAATAGTAATTACCTGAACATGCTCGCGTGTATTGCCAACACAATCGGTAATAGTCCAAGTTCTTGTAATGGTATATTCTATAGGACAAGAATCTGTGTCACCATCAACTGTTTCTGCTAATACCACAGTAATAGGGCAAGCACTCGTCGAGGTAATATCCTCAGCGGTAGGAATAGTATCACAGGCCTCAACAGTCATATCTTCTGGCCATCCTTCGTCGCCATCATTATCAATGATATTGACAGTGGCAGTATCATTTGCAAGAATAGTTATTAGCGTAGTTGAGATATTACTCAGTATTACATTAAAGTCCTCAGTATTTTCAATGATTATATCGTCAATAATAGGAATGGTAATAGTTTGTGTGTTAGAATTGGCGCCACCAAAGGTTAATGTCTGTGTGCCAGTAGCAACACCAGTATAGTCAAAAGCATCGGTAGCTGTGCCGTCAGTAGAGTGATATTCTACGGTAAACTCATTTTGCACATCTGCATTTAAAACGACATCTAGTGAAACGGTGCCTGCATCTTCATTAACATCAATACTTGTGATGTCAAATTGAACACCAAGAGATGGGTCGCTATCGTTATCTAAGATAGTTCCAGTTGCGGTATTGGTTGTGTTACCATCAACAAAACCAATTCCAAGGTTTGAGACCACATTAGAAAGTACTACTGTAAATTCTTCAGTTGGCTCTATGATAGTATCGTCTAAAATTGGAACATCAATATCAAAAGAGGATACCGTAGGTGTAAATGTAATGGTTCCAGATTGTATTGAATAATCAGAACCATCTAATGCAGTTCCATCGTTAGTCACATAATCTACGGTTACATTTTCAGAAATGTTGCCAATAAGGGTAACTGTGAATCTAGCAAAAGTGTCCGTGCCTTCGGTTACAATGACATTTGTATCGGTAAAGGCAATTCCAATACCAGCTACAAGGTCATCGTCTAAGATAGTACCATTAGCTTGTGGCGTATTAATAGTCACAAGAGGATTGGTAGTACTTAGAAGATTTACAAAGTACCCTTCAGTAGGTTCAATGATGTCATCATTAAGAATAGTTACCACTATAGTTTGAATTTCTCCATTAGTACCTGTGAAAGATATGTTGTTAGCTTGTGCATCAAAGTCAGTAGCAGTAGCTGTATCGAATACAGTTTCAAAAGCCACATCAAAAGAATCTTGAAAGTCCCCAGTAAGTTGTACTTCAAAAGTTGCAGTTACCCCAACCCCTTCAGTTACTTCTACATTGGTAGCAACAAAGTCAAGTCCATCAGTTGGATTTAAGTCATTATCGGTTATGTTCCCAGTTCCATTACCATCGACTATAGCTATAAGTGCATTGGAGATGTTGGAAAGGGCAA
>CAYGUZ010000100.1:2757-6929 GCA_964353215.1 uncultured Flavobacteriaceae bacterium | reverse complement strand
TCGGTATACCCCTCGACCAAATAACACCTATCTTCTTTTGCGATGGCTTTCTTTGCATAATAAATACCATAGAGCACTTTACTTTTATGATAAATATCACTTTCAGGTGAATTTAAATATTTAGCGGCCTTTTTATCATTGGTAAGTATTCGACCTCCAAAACCAAGCACACGCCCGCTCATCGAATGGATGGGGAACATTACCCTACCTTTAAATCTATCAAATTTTTTGGTCTCGCCTTCAGCATGTTCTTTTACAATGGTAAGTCCGGTTTTTGCCAAGTATTCCAGTTGATAACCATTATCAAGAGCACTTTTCGTAAAAGCTTCCCATTCATTAGGGTTAAACCCAAGACCAAACTTCTTTATAGTTTCATCAGTAAATCCGCGCTCCTTAAAATACGAAAGGGCAATTGCCTTACCAGGCTCGGTTTCCCATAAGGTCTTGATAAAATATGTATTGGCATATTCAGAAACCAAGAACATACTCTCTCGCTCATTTGCCTGCTCTTTCTGTTCATCGGTCTGTTCCGTCTCCTCGATTTCAATATTGTACTTTTTAGCTAAGTATTTAATCGCCTCGGGATAGGTAAAATGCTCATGCTCCATTAAAAATGCAACCACATTACCGCCTTTTCCACTACTAAAGTCTTTCCAGATCTGCTTAACTGGCGACACCATGAAACTAGGTGTTCTTTCATCTGAAAATGGACTCAGCCCTTTGAAGTTAGAACCTGATTTTTTTAATTGTACAAAATCACCAATGACCTCCTCTAAACGAGCGGTTTCATATACTTGGTCTATGGTGGTTTTTGAAATCATAAGGCTTCCCCTACTCCCTCGCATGGAGGGAAGTTTTAATTCTGTAAATTACAAACTCAAATGTAGTGAAAAATGATTCTTTTCTTTGGAACTAAAACTGGGAAGCCATCTACTAAAATATTACAAAACACCCCATGTCCTCACTGTTCTCAGATTAAGACTTTAACGGTAACAGTGCGACCCAACCTGTTTCACTTGTTCTGGATACCCTTATTTAAAATAGGAACATCCCGCTATGCGGAATGCTCCCATTGTAAACGTGTTTTTTATAAAGAGGAATTTAACGAAGAGATGCTAAAAGAAATCTCAAATTAGTTATAAATCAAATCGAAGTCCTAAAGAAATGTTCCGTTGCTTTACAGCTGCATCTTTAAATATTGGGTTTAAATCATACTTAACATAAAGTAACGTTCCACCAACCCCGGTATAAGCACTTAACCCATATATTAAATCGCTTGTATTGTAATCTCTCTTAAATTTATCCTTTACGCGCTCCCCGTTAAGATCATATTTTAATTTTTGACGCGTACCAATATTGAATCCACCGTAAGCCCCAATACCAAACCTGAATTGTTTATATATTGAATACCGTATTGTTTTCTCAGTTTCCTTAAGCTTTGATGGCCCAAATTCAAAATGTACTGGAAAAACCAAATTATCCATTCGCAACTTTGATTTTCTCAATTGCAAATCAAACTCTTGTAGTTCCGTTTGGTCTCCATTTTCTACAAAAAATTGGTTATCATTTGGTTTTAGACCATTAAATTGGAATGAGAAACCATAGTTCAATCGCATAAAATTAGAATTCTTAAAAACTCTTGTGCGCCATTGCACGCCCAATTCAAAGAAACGACTACCTCCAATTTTATATGGTGAATCGTCTAAAGACTGACCATCAATTAAAGCATTATTAAGACCAAAAGCTATCACCAAATCCGAATATGTTCTACGGTCGTATTTTACCCGATTTGCATTTTTTAAGATTCTAAATCCAAATGTTCTTACTCCGTCAGGCTCTTCGCCCCCTAAACCAATTTGTAGAGCAGTTTGATAATTTAGAGTATCTAATTCTAAGATATTTTCTCCATTGCGTTCCAATAAGCTAATTCGATTATCTATTATCGCCAATCTATTATCAATATTCAATGCCCTTTTTTTAGCAGCCTCAGCTTTTAAGGTTTCTGCTTCTGAACTTGAAATAGAACCACGTTCAACCCGCTTATTGATTTCTTCCACCTCTAATTTCAGTGCTTTCGTTTCTTGTTGGGGGATTTTTTCTTTTTGTTTCTTTAGGGTTTCTATTTTCTTTTGATAATCACTGCTTTGAGCTACGACATTCTGGGTTAGAAAAGATAACAGCAAGCTTACTAAAATGGTTGTAACGTTTTTCATGATAATTTTGATTTTACGCCCCCTCATAACCTCCCCCGAAAGGGGAGGAATTTAATTGAGAGCTTTTGATTGATGAATAATTTATTGGTTTCGGTCAGCTACTGCGGTGCGTGCCTTAAAAAAACCTTGTTTTAATTTTTCAAAGATTTTATTTCTAAAAGATTGGTCTAACTCAATCTCAACTTCATTGAGTAAGGCCATGGCATCTACTTTACCATCTTGTTGAAACAAGCGTTCTTTTAAAACATCTTGTTGAGCGCTTCTTAAAAGGGAGTCAATCTCTGCATCTGTAACCTGGTTGGCCATACTTTCGAGATTAATTACCGTAGCAAGTACTTCCTCAACTTTTTTATTGATAATCAAATCTTCGGCTTTTGTACTCACAAAACTGTCTTCAACTACTTTCTCTCTGTCAGATAAAGGTGCTACAACCGCTAAACCCTTGTTACTTTGAATGACTTCTTCTTTAATAGGACTAATCACCGGATTCGCTCGGTTACTTTCTTCGGTAACTTGAATGTTATTATTCTTGTTACTGGTCACTACAATATCAGTTTGTTCATTACTTTCAGAATTACTATCCTTTTTGCTTTCAACATTTACTATTTGAGTAGCAGATTCGTTATTTTGTGTATTAAAGAATACCACCGAGATTACCAGAAGACCTATTAAACATGCGGCAATAGCATACCAATAGCCATTTCTGCTACTTTTTTGAACGTCAGCACCCAGAGAAGATTCCACACGCTCCCAGGCTGTGGTGCTTGGCAAAATCTTACGTTCCTCCAACTTTTCTTTTATATGTTTTTCTAACTTTTCCATATTCTTTATAATACTTTGACAGCAATTTGACAACACTTCGACGAGCTCAGGGTAACACCTCAGTACGAAACTGTTTTTGTTATTCCTTTTAATCTTAAATTTTCTTGAAGCATTTTTCGCGCTTTAAATAATTGCGATTTTGAAGTTCCTTCTGAAATTTCTAACATCTTGGCAATTTCATGATGTTTATATCCTTCAACAGCATAGAGCACAAAAACCATTTTATAACCTTCAGGCAAAGCATCTATGAGTTGCTGTACCCCTTCAATATCGATTATAGAAGCTGAACTATTTTCAAATCGCTCATTTTTATCCACTATTTCATCATCAAAGACCACAAACTGTTGTTTTCTCAAGTGCGATATGCTTTCACGAACCATTATTTTACGGATCCAACCTTCAAAACTTCCTTTATGTTCAAAAGCATTCAAATTTTTAAAGACCTTTACAAAACCGTTTACCATGACATCTTCAGCAAAATGTACATCCTTGATATACTGCCTACAAACACTTAACATTTTAGGAGCAAATTTTTCATAAATAGTGCGTTGTGCATCTCTATTGCCAGAGATTGCCTTTTTAAGCAATTGCTTTTCATTACTATAAAATGAAATAATTTTCAAAAGTTCTCGGTTTGTATTGTGCGTGCTAAACGGACGCTTCTATAAATATAGACGCAGGAAGATTTAAAAAGGTTGCCCAGGGTAGTTATTTTTTTCTATCCACCACGTAATTCACCATTAAAATAAGTGCTCTCTTATATTCGGAGTCTTCGTAGTTATCCAGTAAAGCTAGAGCTTCATCTTTAAATTGAAGCATTTTTACCACGGCATAATCCAAACCACCTTTTTCTTTCACATAAGCAATGACCTCTTTGACACGTTTCTTGTCTTTGTTATGATTTTTTATGGAGTTGATCAACCAACGCTTCTTGTCTTTAGAACTATTGTTTAAAGCGTATATTAAAGGAAGCGTCATTTTTTGCTCCTTTATATCTATACCAGTAGGTTTGCCAATACGTTCGCTGCCATAATCGAACAGATCATCTTTTATCTGAAATGCCATACCGCACAATTGCCCGAATTTTCTAAAAACAGCAACTTCTTCTGAATCTGGTTTTACCGAAGCTGCTCCCAA
>CAYGUZ010000100.1:0-2747 GCA_964353215.1 uncultured Flavobacteriaceae bacterium | reverse complement strand
CGATGCTTCTGCGATACTGCTACAAGCAGCGATTAGTGTTGCGGTTTTTTGCTTAATAATATCATAATAAACTTCTTCGGTAATATCGAGTCGTCTGGCTTTTTCTATTTGCAATAGCTCGCCTTCGCTCATTTCTTTTACCGAATTGGAGATAATCTGCAATAAGTCATAATCGCCCTTTTCTAAAGCCACCAGTAATCCTTTTGAAAAAAGATAATCGCCCACCAAAACGGCAATTTTATTTTTCCAAAGCGCATTAATAGAGAAAAAGCCGCGACGCTTGTTGCTGTCATCTACAACATCGTCATGAACCAAACTAGCTGTATGTATCAATTCAATAATTGAAGCTCCGGTATATGTTCGTTCTGAGACTTGGCCCTTGTTCAAAAGCTTGGCCGTTAAAAAAACGAACATGGGGCGCATCTGCTTCCCTTTTCTATTAACGATGTAGTAGGTGATTCTATTAAAAAGTGCAACTTTAGAGGACATTGAGCCACGAAACTTTTCTTCAAAAAGTTCCATCTCTTTTTCGATGGGCTCACGTATTTGCGCTACAATTTTCAATTATGGAGTCGGACTGGACTGCTTTGGTTTGTACATCAAAAGTAGCGAAAAAGGTAGAGCGGTATGCAGTCGGGTCGCAGATTTAAGACGAATAACCCAAACTAACGTAAAGAATTTAGGCAATCGATCAAAAACTCAAGATTTATTGGCTAATTGACCACATGCCGCATCAATATCTTTACCACGAGAACGTCGTATTGTAACGGTAATTCCATTAGCCTCTAAAGTTTTTTGATACATTTCTATAGCACTACTTGATGCCTGTTGAAATTCGCCGTCATCAATAGGGTTATATTCTATAATGTTCACTTTAGAAGGGGCAAAACGACAAAACTTGACCAATGCATTTACATCTTCTTGAGCGTCATTAATTCCGTTCCAAACTACATATTCATAAGTAATTTTATTTTTGGTCTTAGCATACCAATATTCAAGGGCTTCTCTTAAATCTTTAAGAGGAAAGGTCTTATTAAAGGGCATTATAGAGGTTCTCACCTCATCTATAGCTGAATGTAATGAAACCGCGAGGTTGAATTTCACTCCATCGTCAGCCATTTTTCTAATCATTTTTGGCACACCAGATGTTGAAACCGTAATTCGTTTGGGAGACATACCCAAACCTTCTTTTGAAGTAATCTTTTCTATGGATTTAAGAACATTATTATAATTCATTAAGGGTTCTCCCATGCCCATAAAAACGATATTACTCAACGGCCTATCAAAATACAATCTGCTTTCATTGTCAATGACTACAACTTGATCATAAATTTCATCAGGATTTAGATTGCGCATTCGTTTTAATCTAGATGTGGCGCAAAATTTACAATCTAAACTACAACCTACTTGACTAGAAACACATGCCGTAGTTCTGGTAGCTGTTGGTATTAAAACCGACTCTACAATTAAACTATCGTGAAGGCGTACCGCATTTTTTATGGTGCCATCAGAACTTCGTTGCATTTGATCAACCTTAATATGATTGATGACAAAGTTTGCCGCTAACATATCTCTCGTTTCTTTAGAAACATTGGTCATCACATCAAAAGAATGAGCTGCTTTTTGCCATAACCATTCATAGACCTGATTACCACGAAAAGCCTTATCCCCTTGGGAAACAAAAAAATCTCTTAACTGATCTTTCGTAAGTGCGCGTATGTCTTTTTTATCTTGTTTCACTTTAACAAAGGTAGGAAATGAAAAATCCCGACTACATCGGGATTTTTCTAAATTCTCACTTTCGTGGGAATGTTAATATTCTTTAGATAATTAACATCGCGTCTCCATAAGAGTAAAAACGATATCCTTCTAAAATAGCTTGTTTGTATGCTTTTTTCATTAAATCATGACCCACAAACGCAGAAACCATCATTAATAAGGTTGATTTCGGCAAATGGAAATTGGTAATCATAGCATTAGCAATACTAAAATCGTATGGAGGGAATATAAATTTGTTTGTCCATCCCTCAAAGGTATTCAGCGTATGGTCTGAAGACACTGCACTTTCCAGTCCGCGCATTACCGTAGTACCTACGGCGCAAACGCGCTTTTTTCTTTTCTTGGCACTATTTACAATCTCAGTGGCTTTTTCGTCAATCACCAATTCTTCACTATCCATTTTGTGCTTTGACAGATCCTCGACCTCAACAGGATTAAATGTACCCAATCCAACATGCAAGGTTACCTCAGCAAAATCTAGTCCTTTAATTTCCAATCTTTTCAAAAGATGTTTTGAAAAATGTAAGCCGGCAGTTGGCGCAGCAACAGCACCTTCATGCTTAGCATAAATAGTTTGGTAACGCTCCTCATCTTCTGGGGTAACGTCTCTTTTAATGTATTTTGGCAGGGGTGTCTCACCTAGTTGCCTTAGTTTTCTTCTAAAATCCAAGTAAGAACCATCATATAAAAAACGTAGGGTACGCCCTCTTGAAGTTGTATTATCGATAACTTCAGCTACTAGGCTTTCGTCATCTCCAAAATATAATTTATTACCAATTCTTATTTTACGAGCTGGATCTACTAAAACATCCCAAAGGCGTTGTTCTTCATTTAATTCACGAAGTAAAAAGACTTCAATTCGCGCTCCTGTTTTTTCTTTGTTACCATATAGCCGGGCAGGAAATACTTTGGTATTGTTCAATACCATCACATCACCTTCATCAAAATAATCGATCATATCTTTGAAC
>CAYGUZ010000099.1:0-6999 GCA_964353215.1 uncultured Flavobacteriaceae bacterium | reverse complement strand
GGGTTGACCATGGGCGAGGTCATTGAAGAAATCAATATTGCTTCTCAACAAAAAGCAGTAATCGTTACAGATGTAGGTCAGCATCAAATGATTGGTTGTCGGTATGCAAAGTTTAGAGAAAGTAAAAGTAACATTACTTCGGGTGGTTTGGGTACAATGGGTTTCGCCTTACCGGCTGCTATTGGTGCAAAACAAGGTGCAATGGACCGCGAAGTTGTTGCAATAATTGGTGACGGCGGATATCAAATGACCATTCAAGAATTAGGAGTCATTTTTCAACATAATATTCCTGTAAAAATAGTGGTATTGAATAACGACCATTTGGGCATGGTTCGGCAATGGCAAGAGCTATTTTTTGAGAAGAGATATGCCTCGACTGTAATGGTAAATCCTGATTTTGTCAAAATTGCCGAAGGATATCATATCGAGGCAAAACGTGTAAGTGAGCGTAAAGATTTACAATCAGCAGTTCAAGAAATGATTGCTTCTGACAAACCTTATTTTTTAGAGGTAAAAGTAGAAAAAGAGGATAATGTTTTTCCCATGATTCCTTCGGGAGCTGCCGTCTCTGAAATCCGTTTAAAGTAAACTAATATGGATGATAATAAAATAGAAAATCAGTGGTTCACGATATCCGTATACTCCGAAAATAATGTAGGCCTTTTAAATAGAATATCAGGTATATTCTTAAAAAGACATATTAATATAGAGAGTTTAAATGTTTCAAAATCAGAAATTAATAATGTATCAAAATTTACTATTGTAGTTTTTACTACCGAGGGTTGGACACGGAAAATTGTCGGTCAGATTGAGAAACAGATAGAAGTAATAAGAGCATTTTATCATACAGATGACGAGACGATATATCAAGAATCTGCCTTATTTAAGATCGCTTCAGATTTACTTTTCGATGAGCGTCAAATTCAAAATATAATTAAAGACAATAATTCACAAATTGTTACTGTGGCAAGAGACTTTTTCGTACTGGCAAAAACCGGCCGTAGGTTCGAAATAGATGAAATGTACGAACAATTAGCTCCTTACGGTATTATGCAGTTTGTGCGTTCTGGCCGTATATCGGTATCAAAAGATGAAATGCAAATTTCGGCATTGCTGCAAGAGTTTCAACATCATTAAACCAAACAATAATTTAAATAAAAGAGAATACAAAATGGCAAATTACTTTAATACGCTATCGTTAAGAGATAAGTTAAAACAACTAGGGCAATGCAGATTTATGGATTCTTGGGAGTTTTCAGATGGTGTTTCGGCCTTAAAAGGAAAGAAAATAGTAATTGTAGGTTGCGGGGCTCAGGGTCTAAATCAGGGATTAAATATGAGGGATTCTGGTTTAGATATTTCGTATGCCCTGCGTGAATCGGCTATTGCAGAAAAGAGACAATCTTACGTTAACGCCACAGAAAACGGTTTTGCAGTTGGCACTTATGAAGAATTAATTCCTAAGGCAGATGTAGTAATTAATCTTACACCAGACAAGCAACATACGGCCGTAGTAAGTACTGTAATGCCATTAATGAAAAAAGGAGCTACCTTATCGTATTCACATGGATTTAATATTGTCGAAGAGGGAATGAAAATCCGCGAAGACTTAACGGTAATTATGGTTGCACCAAAATGCCCAGGTTCTGAGGTGAGAGAAGAATATAAAAGAGGTTTTGGTGTACCTACCTTAATTGCGGTACATCCAAACAATGACCCAGAGGGTAAAGGTTTGGCCCAGGCCAAGGCTTATGCTGTAGGCACAGGTGGCGATAGAGCGGGGGTCTTGATGTCCTCTTTTGTTGCAGAAGTAAAATCTGACTTGATGGGGGAACAAACGATTCTTTGTGGTTTGTTACAGACAGGTTCGATTTTATGTTTTGATAAAATGATTGAAAAAGGTATCGATGCAGGGTATGCTTCTAGACTAATTCAATATGGATGGGAAACGATTACCGAAGGAATGAAGTATGGTGGAATAACGAATATGATGGATCGTTTGTCCAATCCTGCTAAAATAAAAGCCTTTGAATTATCGGAGGAATTGAAGGATATCATGCGTCCTCTTTTTCAAAAACACATGGATGATATCATGACCGGGCACTTTTCAAAAACCATGATGGAAGATTGGGCGAATGATGACAAAAATCTACTGACCTGGCGCGCCGCGACAGGAGAGACCGCTTTTGAAAAGACCCCTGCCGGCAATGATGAAATTAGTGAGCAAGAGTTTTATGATAATGGGGTTTTGATGGTGGCTATGGTTAGGGCAGGAGTTGAGTTGGCTTTTGAAGCTATGACAGAGTCTGGTATTATTGCAGAATCTGCGTATTATGAATCACTGCATGAAACGCCGCTAATTGCCAATACGATTGCAAGAAAAAAGTTATTTGAAATGAATCGTGTTATCTCTGATACGGCAGAATATGGTTGCTACTTATTTGACCACGCCTGCAAGCCACTATTGGCCGATTTCATGAAAGGAATTGATACAGAAGTTATCGGTAAACCATTTGGTAGAGCAAAGAATACAGGTGTTGATAACGCTAGGCTAATCGCTGTAAATAAGGCATTTAGAGAGCATCCGGTTGAAATCGTGGGTGCAAGACTAAGAGCGTCTATGACGGCAATGAAACCTATTGTTTAAAAGGTCAGATAAAAAAATCTCTTTGTTCTTTTTTGATGAAAGATACAGTTATTACATATTTCCCTAAAATTGCCGATATCTATGAGGCAGCGAAAACAATTCGTCAGGTTGCTAATCAAACTCCTTTGCAACGTAGCATTCGCTATTCTAAGGAGTTTGATGCCAATATCTTTCTTAAAAGGGAGGATTTACATCGGGTTCGTAGCTATAAGATTAGAGGAGCATTTAATAAGATAAGTTCGCTTACGAAAGAAGAATTGCAGAATGGCGTTGTTTGTGCAAGTGCAGGAAACCATGCCCAAGGCGTTGCTTTCGCGTGCAATCATTTAGGGGTGAAAGGAACTATTTATATGCCCGTAGTAACCCCTAGACAAAAGGTGGACCAGACCGAGATGTTCGGTGGCGATTGGGTAACCATTGTTTTAGAAGGCGATACTTTTGACGATTCTTATAAAGCCGCCATAGCGGCATGTAAGTTAGAAAAAAAGACGTTCGTACATCCTTTTGATGACCCCAAGACCATTGAAGGGCAGGCCACGGTCGGTCTTGAACTCTTAGAACAGTCAGAGGCCCATATTGATTATGTTTTTGTCGCCGTAGGCGGAGGTGGATTGGCTTCTGGCCTGTGTGGTACGTTTCATGCCTTGTCGCCAAAGACAAAAATTATCGGAATTGAACCCACTGGGGCACCCTCAATGAAAACTTCAATCGCAAAAGGTAAATTAATTGAGCTAAATGAAATCGATAAGTTTATAGATGGCGCTGCCGTCCAAAAAGTGGGTGCATATACTTTTTCCATTTGCAAAGAGCACCTTTACAATATGGAAACTATTGATGAAGGTAAGGTTTGTCAAACTATCTTAGAATTATACAATAGAGATGCAATAGTTGTAGAACCAGCTGGTGCATTAACAATAGCTGCTCTTGATTTGTTTAAAGAAGAAATAAGGGGTAAAAATGTAGTCTGTATTGTAAGTGGAAGTAACAATGATATTACCAGAACTGCAGAAATTAAGGAGCGTGCATTACTCTACAGCAAGTTAAAGCACTATTTCATTATTCGTTTTCCACAGCGTCCTGGGGCCTTAAAAGAGTTTGTTGCTGATATTCTCGGGCCTAACGATGATATTACGCATTTCGAATATTCTAAAAAGTCTAGTAGGGAGAATGCCCCGGCAGTTGTCGGAATAGAATTAAAATCACCGGAAGACCTTTCGCCCCTAATTACAAGAATGAAAGCAAATGGCTTTTTTGGTAATTATTTAAATGATAAACCAGATTTGTTTCAATACTTAATTTGAAGCATTTTAATAGAAAAACTTATGGCTGCAATACCTAAAAAATTTCAAATTACTTCAGAAATACATCATAATACGTATTTGATTAATGGTGAATTAAAAAGATGGAAAGGAAATACAACTAAAGTAGCTTCCACCATCTCCTCCACTGATACGTACATACCAACTGTTTTAGGCAGCATCCCTGATATGGGCGAACCAGAGGCTATTGAAGCTCTGGAAGCCGCTTTGGGCGCCTATAATCAAGGTCAGGGAGTCTGGCCAACAATGAAGGTCAAAGACCGAATAGAATGTATGGAATCTTTTGTTCGAAAGATGGAAACCAAGCGGGAGGAAATTATTAAACTCTTAATGTGGGAAATAGGCAAATCTTTGCCTGACTCAGAAAAAGAGTTCGACAGAACGGTAGAGTATATTTACGACACTATTGAAGATTACAAACAATTGGATAGGGATTCCGCAAAATTCCATAAGTCAGGTGATGTGTATGCGCACATTCGTAGAGGGCCTTTAGGTGTTGTATTATGTTTGGGTCCTTATAATTATCCGTTGAATGAAACTTTTGCCTTGTTGATTCCTGCGATCATTATGGGAAACACAACGATATTTAAACCAGCTAAACATGGTGTTTTATTAATTACACCACTGCTGGAGGCTTTTCAGACGTGTTTTCCAAAGGGAGTAGTAAATATTTTATTCGGTAGGGGTAGGGCCGTTGCCGCACCAATAATGAAAACGGGCAAGGTAGATGTATTGGCCTTGATCGGTAATAGTAAATCTGCCAATGCTTTACAAGAACAACACCCGAAGAGTAATCGTTTGCGTTTGGTTCTGGGTCTTGAAGCTAAAAACCCTGCTATAATTTTACCAGATGCGGATTTAGATTTGACCATCAATGAAGTGATAGCAGGAACTACATCTTTTAATGGACAACGATGTACTGCCTTAAAGGTGGTTTACATACATGAAGAGATTAAAGAGGAATTTTTAAAACGTTTTTCGGAACGCGTAGATCAATTGAAATTTGGAAACCCTTGGGATGAAGGGGTGAAATTGACGCCTTTACCAGAACCGGACAAACCTGCCTACATTCAAGAGTTAATAGATGATGCTTTATCAAAAGGTGCCGCTATCCAGAACAAAAAAGGTGGCGAGCACTTTGACAACTATATTTGGCCTGCCGTGTTATATCCCGTCTCCAAAGATATGCGCGTTTATGAAGAAGAACAGTTTGGTCCTGTAATTCCTGTGTTGTCTTTTAAAGATATTGAAGAGCCTTTAAACGATATGGCCGAATCAAATTACGGGCAACAGGTAAGTTTGTTCGGAAAAGATGTGTACACACTTTCGCCACTAATCGATACACTCGCCAACCTCGTTTGTAGGGTGAATTTAAATAGCTCTTGTCAACGAGGCCCAGATGTGTATCCATTTACAGGAAGAAAAGATTCGGCTCAGGCGACTTTAAGCGTTCACGATGCACTACGTTCTTTCTCTATTAGAACTTTTGTGGCTTTTAAGGATAATGAGTTGAACAATGAAACCATTGAACAACTTTTGGATGCTAAAGTGAGTAATTTTTTAAGCACGGATTATATACTATAATAACAAGAATGGTTCTTTATAAATTTTCTTAGTAAGCCCCCATCAGGGCTTACTTTTTTATGTGAAAACTTGTTGAGTTTAACAGGAAAAGAGACCTTTTTAGCACATTGCTAACTTTGGTAGAATTTAGGTATGGATACTTTTAACGACAAACCTGATGATTAATTTAAACAACTAAAATCTAATGAAAAAAAGCTACTCAAAAGCCTTAGTGTTTGTGGTATTAACAGCACTGGGCTTTTCAACGAACCTAAAAGCGCAGTTAACCTTACCGGCAGGTAGTCCAGAGGCAGAAGTATCACAACGTGTTGGTATTACGGACATTACGATTCATTACAATAGGCCCTATGTAAAAGGAAGGGAAATCTGGGGTAAGTTAGTTCCCTATGGATTTAACGACCTTGGTTTCGGAACATCTAAATCGGCACCATGGCGGGCAGGTGCCGACTACAATACTACAATTGAATTTACCCACGATTCTAAGATCGAAGGTAAAGATGTGAAAGCGGGTAAATATGCCTTGTTTTTTGCCATTGAAGAAAGTGGAGATGTTACCGGTATTCTATCAAGCAATACTACTTCTTGGGGAAGTTATTTTTATGATGAAGCGGAAGACGTGCTGCGTTTTAGCACAAAAACAAAAGATTTAGAAAATTCCGTGGAAATGCTAACTTTTAGTTTTGACACTGCTGATGCTACAAGTACAACGGCCAGTTTAAAATGGGCGAAAAAGGAAATACCGTTTAAAATAGAAGTTCCAGTAACTGATATTGTTATGAAAGGTATTGCCAATGATTTACGTAATCCAAAAGGCTTTCAACAATCTACTTGGGATCAAGCGGCAAATTATGCATTTAACGCTGGTGACTTAGATCAGGCCTTAGAATGGGTAAACACTTCCATAAGCGGAAAGTTTTTCAGTAAAGAAACCTTTTCTAATTTGGCCTTAAAATCTCAGATTTTAGCAAAACAAGGTAAAGCGGCAGAAGCCACTAATTTCTTGGATAAAGCGGTTGCTTTGGGTAATGTTAGAGAAGTATATGGTGCTGGAACCCAATTGATAGGTACTAATAATACTAAGGCGCTTAGCATATTAAAGGCGAACGTAAAAACTAATAAAGGTGCTTGGCCAAGTAATTATGGTCTTGCAAGGGCGTATTCGGCGGTTGGAGACATCAAAAATGCTATCAAAGCTATAAATAAATCTTTGACAGTTGCGCCAGCTAATTTTAAACCACGGTTAGAGCAGGCCTTGGAAAGGCTTAAGAAGGGTGAGGATATCAATAAATAGTATTCATAATTTAATTTAAAAGAAAAGGCCCTCATTCAGTTGTTGGGCCTTTTTTAGCTTATATACCCCCAAATAGCTTTGTCTTTAGTTAAATTAATATAGGCTTGTCTTATTGCAGAATTGTCTTGCCTAGCCATTTTAGGATCCTCTTTTAAAAG
>CAYGUZ010000098.1:0-7016 GCA_964353215.1 uncultured Flavobacteriaceae bacterium | reverse complement strand
GTATTAATAAGCCTAAAAAGAAGTCGACCCAACTGGTATGGGGCACCACAATAAAAACCGCTTTATCGATCTGGGGGAATTGCCCGATAAGCCGCCAGCCCAAAAGTTTAAAATAAATAAATTTTGCAAGGCGCTGCATGCTTAGATTTTGTTTTGATCAGTTTGCAACTATATTTTTGAATAAATCTCTTTGAGCTTTTCAGCATTTATTTTTTCACGCCAATTAGCGCCCAAGGCATTTTCCCACAATGCATCCATAGAAAGAGATACCGAAATCATAATATTAAAGTCTTCTTGACTTAGATTGGCACAGATGCCTTTTGGCAGCGAAATACCATGCTTGGCTTTCATCTTACGGAACAATGCTACCCCTTTGGGATAAAACTCACCTAAGTGTTCAAAAACAAGACAATTACCTATACCGTGTTTTACACCAAGCAGATAAGAAAGTCCGTAACTCAAAGCGTGTGCAACACCCACCTGAGAGTACGCAATACTCATACCGCCATGCCATGAAGCCATCATTAATTTTTCTTCAGCTTCTTCTTCACTTAAATTCTCAAGAAATACTTCTTTACATAAATCAAGGGCTTTTTCACCATAACTTTTGCTAAAGGCATTCAAATAGGTGCCTTTTAAAGATTCTATGCAGTGTATAAAACAGTCCATACCTGTAAAGAACCATTGTTTTTTAGGTACGGTTTTAAGCAGATTAGGGTCTAGAACTACCTGATCGTACGTTGTATAATCTGAATTGATCCCTAATTTTTTATCAGGTCCGGATAAAACAGCGGTTCTTGAAACCTCTGCCCCAGTTCCGCTAATTGTTGGTACACCAACATGGTAAACAGCTCTATTGCCTACCAAATCCCAACCTTGATATTGCTCTGAGCTTCCCTTGTTTGTAAGCATAATGGCAACTGCCTTTGCTAAATCTAAAAGCGTACCCCCACCTATACCGACTACCCCAGAGGGCAATTCATCAAAATCTGATTTGATTTTTGCTACTAAAGCATCTACCTGCGCTGTCTTTGGCTCTTCTTCTGCAGAAATAAAAATAATTTGATCATTAAAAAGCCGCGGAATTTGTTGCTCCAAGTCTTTACCATGAAAAAAATCATCGACTAAAAAAATAAAGGGTGCATCTGAATTTCTTCTTTTTGGCAAGAGTATTTCCCCTAGTTGCATAAAACTGCCTCGTCCAAAAATAACCTTGGGAACCATAGGAAAGTTCTTATACTTATGCTCAGCAGCAGATCCTTTTTCTTTTTTCTCTATTTGCTTTTCTATCTTCATGAATACTCCAAATACTTCAAAATATCACGTACACTATTCAGCTTCAAGTGATCATTTACTTTTTCTTCTTCTTGAGAAACTTGCTCATATACCCAGGTAGTATGAAATGGAATATGAACTGCCCTCGCACCAATCTTTAATATAGGTATAACATCTGACTTTTAGGAATTCCCTACCATCAAAAACTCATTTACATCAATTTCTAAGTGATTTAATAACTTAAGATAATTGGCTTCTTTCTTATCACTTAATACTTCAACATGTTGAAAATACTTTGATAAGCCCGATTTGTCCAATTTCCTTTCCTGATCTAACAAATCACCTTTGGTCAATATAATTAGCCTGTAGTTGGATTGGAGTTTTTCTAGCACTTCTTCTACCCCATCTAAAAGTTCAACTGGGTGTAAAATCATTTGTTTACCAAGCTCTAAAATTTCAGAGATTACTTCTAAAGAAACCGACTTGTTCGATAAATCAATGGCCGATTCTATCATGGAAAGCACAAAACCTTTAATACCATAGCCGTAGGTTTCAAGGTTCTTAATCTCCATTTTAAAAAGTTCTTGGTCAATTTTATTCTTGGTTTCATACCCTTCTAACAGTTCTGCAAAACGTTCTTCAGTTTTCCTGAAGTGAGTTTCATTTACCCACAACGTATCATCGGCATCAAAAGCGATAACCTTTATATCAGAGAAATCTACTTCCATGCTTTTTTTGCTCTTTCTAAATCTTCTGGAGTATCGATTTCAATACCTGTCACATCGGTTTCCACCATTTTTATCTTTTTACCATACTCTAAAAAACGTATGGCTTCAATTTTTTCAGTTGCCTCAAGTTCGAGCATCGGTAACCGTTGAAAATCGGCCAAAGCTCGCTTTCTGAAAGCATAAATTCCTTTATGTTTATAATAGGTTACCCCAGTCTCCTTATCGCGAGGATATGGAATGGGAGACCTCGAAAAATAGAGGGCAAAATTCTGGTTGTCTACAATGACCTTAACGGTATTAGGATTCGA
This sequence comes from uncultured Flavobacteriaceae bacterium, assembly GCA_964353215.1. Lineage (GTDB taxonomy): Bacteria > Bacteroidota > Bacteroidia > Flavobacteriales > Flavobacteriaceae > Croceitalea. The sequence continues at coordinate 4,705 of CAYGUZ010000098.1, read as the reverse complement.
AATTTCTTCCCAGTCGGTAATTGGTGTCATTAAAGAGGCAAGGTCAACTTCTTTCTTGTCATCTGCTTTAAAAACCGCAATCGTTTTTTCAAGACTCACCTTATCTATAAAAGGCTCATCACCTTGCACATTAATTACAATATCTACATCGATATCGGCAACAGCCTCGGCAATTCGGTCGCTTCCACTTTCATGCTTCTCTTTACTCATAATGGCCTTTCCCCCAGCATCTGCGATAAGCTCAAAAATAAGTTGGCTATCGGTGACCACGTACACCTCATCAAAAAGTTGTGTTTCTACTGTTGCCTCATAGGTTCTCAAAATAACAGGCTTACCACCCAAATCTTGCATCAATTTAGCTGGAAACCTTGAAGCTTGATAACGTGCCGGAATCATTGAGATTATCTTCACAATACTTGAGAATTTGGTTGTTTTTAGGTTCTGGTCTTAGGCCTAAGCTTTCGATAAATTTTAAAGATTATGGCCAATATGATTACCACCAGAACCGCAGCTAAAATAGGTGCAAAGATAGAAGCTGTTGAAACTACAACAGCCGTTCCTGTTTCAACAGTAGAAACGACTGGATTGCCCAACCCACCCGTTGTTGCCGTTGAGGTTAATCTACCCGTTGCATTGGCACCTTTTATCGCAGCTGCAGTGCCTCCACCAGCAATAATGGCCAATGACCATGTTACAACGGGGTCCATATTTGCAATAGTGGAGACCATAACAGCGGTACCCGCTATTGCCGCCAAGGGTATGGCGATACCATCTAGAGCGTTATCAACCCAAGGAATAAAATAGGCAAAGACTTCAGCTACTGTAGCCACACCCAAAGTAATTACCGCTGCTAAACTTCCGATCCAGACCCAATTCTCATTTAGGTCCCAAACTCCAAAATATGAGGCCAAACTCAATGCAAACAAAGGCAAGAATACCCTAAAACCTGTAGAAGCAGCAAGGCCTATGCCCAAAAAAATACTAATTACCGTTTCTGATGTCATTTAAATGGATTTTTACTAAAATAGGTTATTCTTGAGCAACAAAAAAATCATCTTTAAACCCGATTAAATATAGCCGGTCCTTGGCTCTGGTTACGGCTGTATACAACCATCTTAAATAATCTTTATCAATTCCATTGGGCAGATAAGGTTGTTCTACAAAAATAGTGTTCCACTGCCCTCCTTGAGATTTGTGACAAGTTATCGCATATGAGAACTTAACCTGCAGTGCGTTGAAATACTTGTTGTTTTTTACTCCCAAAAATTTCTTGTATTTCGATTTTTCATGAGCGAAGTCTTTAGAAACTTCTTGATATAATCTATTGCTCTCTTCATAAGGTAAAGAAGGCGTTTCAGCCTTGATCGTATCTAAGAGCAATACCGTTTCAAACGGTTTTTGGTTCGGGTAATCAACCATTTGCACTTTTACCTCAGCAAAAGAAAACCCGTATAATTCTTTGATAGCGAATAGTTCTAAAATTTCAATAATATCACCATTAGCTATAAAACCGGCGTCTGAAGTGGGCTTTAACCAGAAGTAGTTATTTTTTACCACCATCATAAAATCGCCTACCGAAATCTGATTCTCTAAGAAAAGTATTCGTTGTCTGATATTTTCGTTGTACAGATTGGCCCTTTTATTAGAGCGCACAATGATAGCCGTTTCTTCTTTACCGTTCTGCACATAAGAAGTATCAATAGCTTCTTGTATTTCATGTCCATCGACCAATCTGACAATATCTTTAAACGAATCTAGATGAAATTTGAACTCCTCAAAGAATTCGGTCTGTAACTGTTCGCGTAAATTGGTAGCATTAAATAGAATGCCCGAGTCACTTGTTTGGCGCATCACCTCAACTAACTCGATTTTGGTAACCTCTTTGTTGTAATGGAGTTCTAGTTTATTCTCGTCTAAAGCTGGGCTCAACTCTAGTTTCACTGGCGGAAGCTGGGCAGTATCTCCGATTAAAATAAGTTTGCAGTTGTGGCCAGAATAGACATAAAAAATCAAATCATCTAACAAAGACCCGTTTTCAAAAAGTTTTGAATCTGCTGGGGCATCAGGTATCATAGATGCCTCATCCACTATAAAAATGGTGTCTCGATGCTTATTGGGTGCCAATGTGAACTGTATTGCCCCACTGGCCTGTTTTTTAGGGAAATAGATTTTTTTGTGAATGGTAAATGCCTTTGCTTTAGCGTAAACAGACATTACTTTTGCTGCTCTTCCGGTTGGTGCCATGAGCACAGATTTCATTTTGGCATGCCATAGGTTTTTAACTACACTACCTATTATAGTTGTTTTTCCTGTTCCGGCATACCCTTTAAGCAAAAACAGCCTTTCCTTTTCTTTAGAGAGTACAAAATCAGCCAACTTGTGCAAGGTGACATCTTGTAATTCTGTAGGAGAATGTGGAAATTTTTCTACTAAAACCTTATGAAAATCAATGGCTGTCAAGTGAGTCATAAAGCCCCAAATATAGGGATGATTTTTATGGCAAAAACTTTCGTGATTGAAAAAAAATTGTAGATTTGTCTAAACCACTAAATTTAATTAACTCGTACACTAATGAAAACCATATTACAAGTAGTTCTTTGGATAGTATGTATAGGATTAGGATATCTAATTTACCAATCAATCAATGCGCCAATTGAATTTAACAAAGTTCGCGAAGAGCGCTTTGCTGATGTAATCAACAAGCTTAAAGATATTAGAGATTCGCAAGAAGCCTATAAAGCCGTCAATGGCAGATACGCAGGTAATTTCAACAGTCTTATACAATTTATAGATACCGGTAATTATACCATCACCCAACAAAGGGACACTTCTTTTATGCGTTTTGACAAAACATACCAAATTGAGCTTCAACAAGATTCTATTGTTATCGATACATTAGGTATGGTAAAGGTGAAAGATTCGCTATTCAAGAATGACGACCGTTACAAGAATATGATGAATGTGCCACACGCACAGAACGGTGAAAAATTTGAAATGAAAGCCGACATCATCGATAAGAGTGGTTATAAAGCTCCGGTTTTTGAGGCAAAGGTCAAAAAGAATGTTGTTTTATATGACCAACCAAAAGATTTAATTGCCAAGGAAAATGCCTACAACAGCGTTGAAGAGGTCAATGGGTCTGAAATAAAAGTAGGTTCATTAACAGATGTGAGTACCAATGGTAACTGGCCACCCCTCTATGACAGAAAAAACAATTAACATAGCGGAAGAAATTTCAAATTCATATAAGAAACTGTCCATTCAAATTAGTTTGAATGGACTTTCTTTTTGTATTGTAGACACTATTCTTAATAAAGTAGTTTTATCTGATACCGTTTTCTTTAAGACAGAATCTACCCCCTACTTGGTTTTAAAAGAATTGAAGAGTTTATTCGAAAAACACAGCGTTCTCAAAAAGAAGTTTTCCGATGTTCTTGTTATTCATAAAAACAACTTATTTAGTTTAGTGCCCAAAGTGCTATTTGATGAAAACGAACTACCTAATTATCTGAAGTTCAACACTAAAATATTAGCGAACGACAATATAGTATACGACGAAGTCGAAAACCAAGATGTTATAAGTGTCTATGTACCCTTTACAAACATCAACAACTACATTTTTGAAAATTTTGGGGAGTTTGAATTCAAACATAGCAGTACAGCAGTTCTGCAGACCCTATTACACCAAAAGGCAAATTCTAAAACTATATGTTATGTTCACGTTTCGGACCGTGAAATGGAATTGCTGGTCTTACATCAAAAAAAGGTGCTTCTGTACAACCAGTTTCCTTATCGAACAAAAGAAGATTTCTTATACTACATACTATTTACCTTTGAACAACTACAACTAGATGTTGAAAGCGTAAAACTAAAACTGTTTGGTAAAATTGAAGAAGGTGACGAGTTATTTGAAATCTGTTACAACTACATAAAAAAAGTGTCCGTTTTTCTTCCTAAAAACAATACTTATAGTTTTGAGGCAGGCACCCAAGATTCTATTGACCTGACCATGCTTAATTAGTTTTATGCGCATTATTTCAGGAAAATATAAAGGTAAACGTTTAACAGCGCCAAAAAAACTACCTGTGAGGCCTACTACGGATATGGCCAAGGAAGCCTTATTCAATATTTTAAACAACCAATATTACTTTGAAGATCTTGCAGTTCTGGATTTATTTTCAGGTACAGGAAATATAAGTTTTGAATTTGCCTCTCGAGGAGCTACAGAAATAACCGCCGTAGATGCTAATGCGGGCTGTATTCAATTTATCTCTAAAACGGCAAAGGAATTGAATTTCGAAATAGCCGTAATTAAAAGCGACGTCTTCAAGTTTTTAGAACGCGCCAAAAGTAAGTATGATGTCCTTTTTGCGGACCCTCCGTATAGCTTTGATGTTCCACAATTTTCTAAAATTATCGAGTTGGCTTTTTCAAATGAGCTGTTATCAGATGAAGGACTTCTAATAATAGAACATTCTGAACAGACCGATTTAAGTGAACTACCCCATTTTGTTGAAAAACGAAAATACGGGAGTAGTATTTTTAGTTTTTTCAAGTATACCAATTAAAAAAAGCAGGCCATAAGCCGGATTCTGTGAATCCCAAACAAATTTGGGACCTCCTTATCATTTATCTAGACTTTTAGTTACCCAAAAGCTCTAACCGCCTACCCTCTAACTCGAGCGTGCAGCCCTCTCCCGATAGC
>CAYGUZ010000097.1:0-7020 GCA_964353215.1 uncultured Flavobacteriaceae bacterium | reverse complement strand
TGGCCAAAGCTTTGGCACCACATAAAATTTATATCGGTGTTGTTGCCCCTGGCTTTACCGAGACCGAGATGGCCGCAGTTACCCTTACCCCGGCAGAAAGAGAAAATCTGTTGCGCGAATCTCCATTTAAGCGTATGGCACAACCAAAAGAAGTAGCCCATGCCGTGCTCTTTTTAGCTTCAGAGGGGGCTGAATATACTTCAGGGACTATTATTGATGTTAATGGAGCAAGTTATTTAAGAAGTTGAAAAACAGCTTATTTAAAAGGTTTGAGTATCAAATTACCAATTTGATTTTTGAAAACAAGAAAGTTAAAACCCTTTAAAATCCTTCTCGACACAAAATTCTTGCAGAATTTCACTCGAAGTGACGTATTTTGCCTTTATGAAAGCAGCAACCGTATCGCAACTTAAAAAAGAATTGCAACATCGAGATACCGATGAACTTTTGCAATTGTGTTTGCGTTTAGCGCGATTCAAAAAAGAAAACAAAGAGCTCTTAACCTATCTTTTATTTGAATCTGATAGCGAAGAAGGCTATATTGAAACCGTTAAAGCTGAAATTGATGAACAGTTCGAACTCATCAATACCAACAGTTATTTCTATATTAAAAAAAGCGTTCGTAAGATTCTAAGGATCCTTAAAAAATATGCCCGATATTCTGGAAATAAAGAAACCGAAGTGGCATTACTGCTCTATTTCTGTGAGCGATTAAAGAATTTCAATCCGTCCATTAAAAGAAATACAACGCTTATGAATCTATATGACAGGCAATTGGTTTTTATTGCCAAGAAGATTACTTTACTCCATGAAGATTTACAATACGATTATGGATTGCTTTTGGAAGAATTAAAACTCTAATGGTTTACGCTTTTCAAAATCTACCGAAGAAATTTTCTTGCCATTAATAGTATCGGTATCCCAATCTTGGGTAATCTTCCAAGTACCATTCACCCTCTTTAGCACAATATGAAACTGCCCAAAGCTAAAGTTCGTTTCATTATTGCTATTGGTGAACGCAATGCGATAAAAGCCCACCTCATAAGAAGTATGTTCGTTGGTTCTTCGGCTATCGAACCAAAAATCCAATTCAATAGAAACACCATCTTTTTTGTTCTGCTCAAAGCGCTTTAGGTTAGCCGTTTTAAAGGTGTTATCGGTATCGATTCCGTTTGGGGTTGCACGTAACACCTCTGCTGCATAGGTAGCATTTAAAGCTTTACCATCTAAAGCTTCGAATGCTTTTTAAAAAGGCTTCCAGACTTGTTGGTCAATAGTATCTTGAATTTGCTTGTTTTCATCTTGCGCAAATGCACAAAAAGAGAATAACACCACATAAAAAGCGAGGTATTTTTTCATTGTAAAAGCGTTTAAAAGGTTTCTATCCCAGCCCTACATCCAAAGTCATCATTACTATAAAGCCCGCAATAAAGCCCATAACGGCAATGTCTGAATGCTTGTCTTGTTGGGTTTCGGGTATCACCTCTTCTACCACTACAAAAATCATAGCACCGGCAGCAAACGCCAAGGCATATGGTAAAATGGGTTCAAAAGTAATTACCGCCCAAGCCCCGATAACGGCCGCAATTGGCTCTACCAGGGCAGACGACTGCCCGTACATAAAGCTTTTTCTTCTTGACAAGCCTTGTCTGCGCAAGGGCATGGCTACCGCGAACCCTTCGGGAAAATTTTGTAAGCCAATACCTAAGGCAAGCGCAACTGCACCGCCGATCGTAGCGCCGTCAAAACCTGCGGCCACGCCACCAAAAAGGACCCCTACGGCTAGACCCTCAGGTATGTTGTGCAGTGTGATCGCCAGTGTCAACAGGGTCGTTCTATGCCAGGGTGTTTTTACACCTTCCGCTTCGCTCTCTTTAAAGTTGATGTGTAAATGAGGCAATACCTTATCCAATCCGAAAAGAAATAGTGCCCCAAGTAAAAACCCGACCGCAGCGGGCAGCACTTTTACAAAACCTTCGCCCGGGCTCATCTCTATACCCGGGGCCAAAAGACTCCAAAAACTGGCAGCCACCATTACCCCGCCCGTAAACCCAAGCATACCGTCCATTACAGAACGTTTGGGGTTTTTAAAGAAAAATACCAAGCCAGCACCGGCAGCCGTTAGACCCCATGTAAAAAGTGTGGCATAAAAGGCCGCTAAAATTGGATTTATAGATTCAAAATAATCGATTACTTGTTCCATTAGATATCTACTTTAACGTAAAGGTTAGTAGCAATTTGGTTTGAAATTTGAAGCTGCTTTTCAGCATTTTGAATTTTAAGTGAATCATCAATATCCTCTTTTTCCAAAACAATGATTTCATAACCTAAAGAAATGTTATTCTTATCTAAAAACTTTAAAAAGGTCGCCGATGTGTCTTTGACACCTACACAAATACCTTGGGCGCCAATTTTAAGTTCGCTCAATAATTGTTTATCTCGCTCTTGAAAATCGCCATTTTTACTGGGTATAGGGTCTCCATGGGGATCGTACTTCGGAAAATCAAGCAACTCGTCAATTTTATCGATCAGCTTTTCACTTTTGATATGCTCTAGCTGTTCGGCCACTTCGTGCACCTCATCCCAGGTGAAATCTAACTTTTTGACCAAAAAGACCTCCCAAAGGCGATGTTTTCTAATAATAGCGAGTGCCGTCTTTATACCCAAATCGGTTAGAGAAACGCCCTGATAGCGAATATAATTCAGTAGGGTTTTTTCGGCCAGTTTCTTGGCCATATCGGTTACCGAAGAGGGTTTGGTCTGCATTTGTTCGGCAATCGCGTTTGTAGATATCAATTGCGAGCGGTTTCCCCCTAAATGAAAGATAGTCTTGATATAATTTTCTTCGGCCCGTGTCAAAAAAAGGTATTTGTCGGTTTGAGCGCAGTCGAAAACTCAAAAAGACCTCTCGACTGCGCTCGAGGTGACTTTTTAAAAGCCAGTTTATTAACCTTTGTCAAAAATACATTTTTATTTATAAAAACAAATTTTTAGATTTGTCTAAATTTTATTTTAAATTCATATAAATTGAAGTGGGGCCTATTTATTTTCAATCTTTTATTCTCTTTTTTTGGATGGGCGCAAAATGCTACCATAAAAGGTATAGTGACTTCTGATGGAATAGGAGTGCCTTTTGCCAATGTCTATTTAAAAGAAACTAAAAACGGCACAGCCACCGATGAGAAGGGCACTTACAGCATTACCAACTTAGTTTCGGGCAATTATGTGTTACTCGTATCGGCAATAGGTTATGAAACTAAAAGAAGGCCATTTGTAATCGAAAAAGATGCTGGCATTACCCTTAATATCGAACTTGAACCTTCTGCCGAAGCATTGGACGAAATGGTGGTTACGGGTACCCTTAAAGCCGTAAACAGATTAGAGAGTGCCGTGCCTGTCGAAGTATATTCATCTACTTTTTTAAAAAAGAACCCGACCCCAAATATTTTTGAAGCCTTACAGAATGTGAACGGGGTACGACCACAAATTAATTGTAACGTTTGTAACACAGGTGATATTCATATCAACGGATTGGAAGGCCCCTATACCCTTGTTTTAATTGACGGTATGCCGATAGTAAGTGGCTTGGGTACGGTATACGGTCTCTCTGGCATACCCAATTCTTTAATAGCCCAAATAGAGATTGTAAAAGGGCCGGCTTCTACCCTATATGGAAGCGAAGCCGTTGGCGGTCTCATTAACATCATCACAAAAAATACTTTGGAAGCCCCTGAATTTTTCGCTGATGCCCTTGTAACCGGCTGGGGCGAATATAATCTCGATGTTGGCGCCAAAGTTGAGTTAGGCAAAAAAACGGCAATGCTACTTGGGGTCGATTACTTTAAGTACGACGAACTTATTGACGCTAATGGCGATAATTTTACCGACCTTACTTTACAAGACCGTATCTCTATCTTTCAAAAATGGAGTTTTAAACGTACTAAAGCGCGTTTATTTTCTCTTGCCGGTCGTTTTTTCTACGAAGACCGCTGGGGTGGCGAATTACGATGGACCCCAGAATTTAGGGGAGGCGACGAAGTTTATGGTGAAAGTATCTATACGCGACGATGGGAGGTTTTGGGGCAATACCAGCTACCCCTTGATGAAAAAATGATATTTTCATTCTCTTACAACGACCATAGCCAAAATTCGGTTTATGGCAATCTACCTTACTTGGCGGAACAACGAATAGGTTTTGGCCAATTGACCTGGGATAAAGCTATCGGCAAACATGATTTGTTGTTCGGTAGCGCCCTGCGCTATAATTATTATGATGACGATACCGCAGCAACGCAAGATTTACGAGGCAACCAAGCTGATGAAATTGTAATACCGGGCCTTTTTGTACAAGACGAATTTAAATTCAACAAAAGGCACGCTCTACTTGCCGGACTTCGGTACGATTATGATAGCCGCCATGGTTCTATTTTTACACCAAGGGCGGCCTACCGTTTTAAATTCACCGATAACGATATTTTTAGGGTAAATTTTGGAACCGGTTTTAGGGTCGTAAACCTATTTACCGAAGATCATGCCGCACTTACCGGGGCACGTGACGTAGTGATTGCCGAAGCCTTAAACCCTGAACGCTCTACCAACGTAAACCTCAACTACCTTAAGAAGATATATGCAGATGGCGGTACCTTTGTCAGTTTTGATGTTTCGGCTTTTTACACCCGTTTTTCCAATCAAATTTTACCCGATTACGATACCGACCCCAACCAGATCATTTATGATAATTTAAACGGAAAATCTGTCTCTAAAGGGCTTTCTGCAAATTTAGAAACGGTATTCCCCAATGGGTTACGATTTTTACTTGGTGCCACTTACCAAGATGTGGGCCAAACCGAAAACGGAATTACTACCCAACAAATACTGACCGAACGCTTTACCGGAACTTGGAATGTTTCATACAACCTTCGCGCTATAGATTTAAGTATTGACTATACCGGTAATTTATATGGCCCTATGCGCTTGCCCTTAATCAGCGATTTAGACCCAAGAAGCGAATTTTCGCCCACCTGGAGCATTCAAAACATTCAATTTACTTACAAAGGAATTAGCAATTTTGAGTTTTATGGCGGCATAAAAAACTTACTAAACTGGACACCCAACCGCAACAATCCGTTCATCATAGCCAGAGCCAATGACCCATTTGATCAAAATGTTCAGTTTAATGATCAAGGAGACGTGGTCGCCACGCCCGACAACCCTTTTGCGCTCACTTTTGACCCAAGTTACGTTTACGGGCCCAACCAAGGTATTCGTGGGTTTTTCGGAATGCGGTATTCTGTATTTTAGCTATAAAGAATCTAAAGGGCTTTGAATACCAGATAAACTTCTAGGTGTTACCTTGGTATAGATTTGGGTCGTTTTAATAGAATTATGCCCTAACAGTTCTTGAATAAAACGCATATCCGCTCCTGCTTCTAACAAATGGGTGGCATAACTATGGCGCAAGCCATGAATACCTATTTCTTTTTTTATTCCTGACCTACTCATAGCGCGCTTAAAAACCTGTTGCAGACTTGATTTTGCGTAAGGACCTCCGTACTGACCCTCTAGTAGATATTTCTTAGGCTTATATTTTAAAAAATACTCCCTTAGTAATGGCAACAGTGATTCTGGCAAAGGCACATATCTGTCTTTTTTACCCTTTGCCCCTGTAACATGCAACACCATTCGCTTGCTATCGACATCTGTAATTTTAATATTCACCACCTCAGAGACACGAAGACCCATACCGTAAGCCAATTGTAACCCAACTAAATGTTTTAGATTGGTGGTGTTTTTAAAAAGTCTTTTAACCTCGCTTTTACTCAACATTTTGGGCAATGTCAATGGCTTTTTTGGGCGAGGAATATCAAAAAACATTTTTGGCCTGTGCAGTACCTGTTCAAAATAAAATTTAACGGCATTTATTTTACCGTTCATTTTTCTTTCGCCCATCTTTTCATTGTTGATGCAGTAAAGAAAATAGTCTTTTAAGCGTTTTGCATTTAAGTCTTGCACGGCGTAATCATCTAAAAGACGTAACAAATGTTCAAATTCAGAAAGATATATTCTTATGGTGCTTTGGCTATAGCCCTTTAATTTTAATTTTTCTGAAAGACTAATGTAAGCACCTCTATTATTCGGGTGTATTCTAGCGGCTCTTTCTGGGAGTATGGAACGCTGCTCGATTCTTAGTTCACGCCTGACCACGGGCAGATCAGGCAAATACCATGATTTTTTTGTAGCGCTCCATTTCGCGGAAGGAAAACGTTTGCGCAACCTATGCTTTAGCTCATCATTAAAGAGAAATTTGATCAGAATAATTTTGTTTCCGCGATGCTTTGTTGGCTGAAAAGCGTATTTAGAAAAATCCATACGGGTATTTTATATAATATCGTATCAAATATATCATTTTTAAAATACAAAATACACGTACATGTATTTTATATAACACTATGTTTTACGCTATTTTTATTGAATTTCTTACCTTTGGAATGAGGTCTGTAAATACAGACTTATTTACGTGTTAGGGGCAATGTCAAAAAACGAAATGAAAGACCAATTATTAAAAAAACTACTATTACTATCAATAGGTCTACTTTTGTTTTTCTTTGGTAACGGGAATGTTCACTATGCATTTGCTACTTGGTTCTTTCCAGTTTTTCTACTCTACGCATCAAGAACAACCAAGCCAGTAGTATCTTATGCGTTGATTCCTATATTATTGGGCATATGTAGTCACTTCTCATTTTGGAAGTTCATACCTAGTAGACCAAATGAGATACTTTATTATGTTCCTTTTTTATTAGGAACTTTATATGGTTTTGTTTTCTTGATTGACAGATTTTTGTACCCAAAAATTAATGGATTTATAGCTTCTCTGATATTTCCATTGGCTTATACCTCATTAGACTATTTGGTTAACTTATTAAGCCCTTTGGGCACAACGGGCATACTTGGTTATTCACAAATTGAGTTTCTATCATTTTCACAACTGGCTAGTTTAACAGGGATGTGGGGTATGAC
>CAYGUZ010000096.1:2643-7110 GCA_964353215.1 uncultured Flavobacteriaceae bacterium | reverse complement strand
CTACCAACCCAGGCTTCAAATTGGTGTTGAGCGAATCAGGGGTCGGCCCCAGCGACCATACCTCGTTCTATTTACAGAACATTCCTGCTTTGCATTTCTTCACTGGGCAACACGAAGATTATCACAAACCTTCAGATGACTTTGAGAAATTGAATTATGAAGGCATGAAAATGATCGGGGATTATATTTTAGCAATTATCGCTGAACTTGATGATGATAAAAAATTGGGCTTTAGAACTACTAAAAATGAAAGCGAGGAAGTGCCGCGCTTTAAAGTAGGCCTTGGAGTGATGCCCGATTATCTATTTGATGGAAAAGGGATGCGAATAGACGGTATAACAGAAAATAGACCAGCTTACAAAGCAGGGCTTTTAAAGGGAGATATTGTAATACAACTAGGTGACAGCATAGTTAGCGACATGATGAGCTATATGAGAGCGCTTTCTGTTTTTGACGAAGGAAGTATTGCCAAAGTGGTGGTAAACCGTAATGGGGAAAAAGTGGAAGCGGAAGTAAAATTTTAAATTTCCTTATTTTTGCAACCCCTTAAAAATCAGAATCTAAAATGCCCAAGATAGGTGACATACAACTACCGGATTTTCCATTGCTTCTAGCCCCTATGGAAGACGTGAGCGACCCTCCTTTTCGCGCTTTGTGCAAAGAGCAGGGTGCCGATGTGGTCTACACGGAGTTTATCTCTTCCGAAGGTTTGATTCGTGATGCCGCTAAAAGTGTGATGAAATTGGATATCTATGAAAAAGAACGCCCAGTTGGCATACAGATTTTTGGCGCCAATATGGATAGTATGTTGCAAACCATAGATATAGTAGAGCGTTCTAAGCCCGATATTATTGATATTAATTTTGGGTGCCCCGTAAAAAAAGTAGTTTCTAAAGGTGCCGGTGCCGGAATTTTAAAGGATATCTGCCTAATGGAGCAGCTAACGGCAGAAATGGTAAAACGCACCAAACTGCCAGTCACCGTAAAAACAAGATTAGGTTGGGACCATGATTCCATAAAAATTGTCGAGGTAGCTGAACGACTGCAAGACGTAGGCTGCGCCGCTATTGCCATTCATGGCCGCACCAGGGCACAAATGTATAAAGGCGACGCAGATTGGAAACCTATAGCAGCGGTAAAAAACAATCCTAGAATGCATATACCCGTATTTGGTAATGGCGATGTCAATACGCCAGAACGCGCGGTAGAAATGAGGGATAGTTATGGGTTGGACGGTGCGATGATCGGCCGTGCAACAATTGGAAACCCATGGTTTTTTAAGCAAGTAAAACACTTTTTTAAGACAGGCGGGCACTTAGCGCCCCCGACCTTGGCAGAACGTGTAGAAGCGGCTAGAAGACACCTACAAATGTCTATTGATTGGAAAGGGGAAAAGCTAGGTGTTTTTGAAACTCGTCGCCATTATACGAATTACTTTAAGGGAATTCCCAATTTCAAAGAGTATCGAATGAAAATGGTGACCAGTGATGAATCGGCAGATGTATTTGCCGCTTTTGATGAGGTGTTAGAAAAATTTGGCGACCACCAATTCGTTACTACCTAAGTTTATTTATAGAATTGGCCCCTTGAGGGGAATTTAGGGGTGTTATTCAAAGATTAAATAAACACTGAATTTTATTGCGCGACTAACTTTTTAGTAATTCTACTACTTGCGATCTTTGAAGAAATCAAGCCCAAAACTATAATGGTAGCCAAAACCACAAAGACGTTCAGCAAATCAAATTCTACAGGATATGCCAAAGAGGGGGTTATCTTCAACCACTCAAAAGCGAGCTGAGAGCCAATTAAAATAGCACCGATCAAAACTCCGATAAGGCCTCCTAAAGACGTCACCAAGACACCTTGCAAAAAGTAAATACGCCGCAATTCTTTGATTGTAGTGCCTAGCGCAAATAAGGTTTTAGAGTTTTGTTGTTTGTCTAGAATCATCATAATAATGGCACCAACCACATTGAACAAAGCTATAATCAAAACTAATGTGAAGATGAGGTAGGTAGCAAGGTTTTCGGTGTTGAGCATTTTATAAAGCGTACCGTTAAGCTCACGACGACTTAAGACGATTGCTTTTTCGCCCAAGACTTTTTTTATAGATGAACGGGCATCTTCTAATGCCATACCACTGCCTAACTTAAAATTTATTCCCGACACCTGTGTACTGTCTTTTTCCAAAAGTTCTTGTACCAAATGTAATTGTGTAATTACATATTTTTTGTCTAAACCCTCTTCAATGGCATAAACTCCGCTTACTACAAGCGGCAGATCGTTATATAACCTGGTGTTCAACGATTGTGGAGAAAAGGAGCCTTCTCCAGGTTTTGGCGCCAATACCTGCATGGGTGTTCTGTAATTGTCTATGGGCACTCCAAGTTTGTGATAAATTCCAATTCCTAAAACGGCATTGTATTCCGTTACGCCCCAATTGCCAAAATAAAGGGTGCTGTCGATACCGGTTACAGAACGATAATTTTCATCGACCCCTTTAATATAAGCTAAGTCGCCCTTTTCTCTAAAGGTTAGGTAAACCCGTTCTTCCAGCTCTTTCGAATAATTTGCAACACCGTTTAAGTCAGACAAGGCATCTTCCTCTTCAGGTGAAATAGAAAAGAATTTACCAGTAGTTGGCATAGCCTTTAAATCTGGATCGAATACGTTTGTAAATTGAAGGCTAAAAGTTTTTAATCCCGCGAAAGCGGAAAGCACTATAAACAGTGCCGCAGAACCGATAACAATGACCAAAAACGTAATAAAATTGATAATGTTCACCGCATTTTGGCTGCTTTTTGAACGTAAATACCGCTTGGCGATGTAGAACGGAAAACCCAATTTTTAAGATTTCTTTCGTTTGGCAAGCAGGTCTCGATTTTCAATGGGATTCTCTTCTCCTTTTAATGATTTTTCAATACCATCGATATAATCAAGGGAATCATCTAAATAAAAGGTCAAATTTGGCACACGACGAAGCTGGTTTTTGGTACGCTGAGCCAGTTCATGCTTGATAAGAGGCTCGTTAGATTTCATGCCCTCCAATAACTCAGAAGCTTTGTTATTAGGAAATATACTTACATAAACCTTTGCAATAGAGAGATCAGAAGTGATATAAACTTTTGAAACCGAAATCAAAGTCCCTTTTAAACCACCATCGGTAGCTGCTCTCTGAAGTACTTCGGCCATATCTTTTTGAATGATACCTGCGATTTTTTTTTGGCGTTGTGTTTCCATACCTGCAAAAATAAGGTAATAATGCTATCTTAGTAGTGAAATGGATAAGATAGAACATATAGGCATAGCGGTTAAAGACTTGGATGCTTCTAACCAATTATTTGAAAAGCTTTTTGGAACGCCACATTATAAAATCGAGGAGGTGGCTACAGAAGGGGTGCGCACTTCTTTTTTTAAAACCGGACCAAATAAGATTGAATTGTTGGAAGCTACCAATAAAGATGGCCCAATAGCGAAATTCATAGACCGAAAAGGAGAAGGTGTACACCATATCGCTTTTTCGGTAGAGAACATCAAGCAAGAAATAGCACGATTGAAAAATGAGGGGTTCACCGTTTTAAACGAAGAACCTAAAAAAGGCGCAGACAATAAATGGGTGGCTTTCTTACATCCTAAAACCACTAATGGTGTCTTGGTAGAACTTTGCCAAGAAATCAATGAAAATGAAGGCTAAGAAAATGTTGGTGTATAGAAAAATATATCCTAATTTTGCTGCCCTAGAAAATAGGTCCTATAGCTCAGTTGGTTAGAGTAGCTGACTCATAATCAGTTGGTCCCTGGTTCGAGCCCAGGTGGGACCACTTAAGTAAAAAGGCCTCAACATTTGTTGAGGCCTTTTTTATAAATGAAAATCTAATTATAATATTTTAAAGCTTCGCGACCGCATTGGCAAAGTCGGGCAATACCTCAACAATGGTATTGGTAACTTCTTGACCAATTTCATCGGCATATTGAGCGTAAACCGTGTAGCCTACTACTAGCATTCCTATAACTAAAGACCAGATAAGGATTCTTGCAGGAAGTAATTTTTCAGAAGCTTTCATGCTAAATTGAATAAGTTGGTTAACTAAATGTAATCTAAAAAAATTAGATTAACAAATACTTAACAAACCTAATGTCTTGTAAAGCAGTCGACTACCCTAAAATAGAATCTTATTTAAGCGTTATGCGTGCCGTCACAGTAAGGTGGATTACTTGTTTTTTTACAAGTACATAAATAGGCTTCTTTGTTTTCTTCAACACTAAAACCCATCGACGGAGTAGCATTATGTGCTCGATGAGAACCATCGCAAAAAGGTTGGTTGGTACTATGGCTACAAGTGCACCAAGCATAGCGTTTGTCTTTTTCTAAATCAACTTTAATTGGGCTGTAAGAATCACTCATGTCTAATCATTATTATAAACTCGTTGTGCATTTTGAATTGCATAAACTTAAAAATCCTCATT
>CAYGUZ010000096.1:0-2633 GCA_964353215.1 uncultured Flavobacteriaceae bacterium | reverse complement strand
ATACACAACAGGTTATTACAAATTTAAAATTAGCGTAAACCTTTCTAAGAATTAAAATAAATAAGACAATTTAGCGCAATAGAATTGCAATCGCCCCAATAGCTGTCACCACCAAAATAAAGATGCGATATTGCTTTTCGTTAATCAATGTTATTAGTTTTACGCCCGTAAAAAGACCAAGTAAAATGGCGGGCACTAATTTTAAATTTATGGCCAAGGTTTCTAAAGAGATAGTTTCCCAAACAAATAAATGAAAAGGCAACTTAAAGAGATTGGTAATTAAAAAAAGCCAGGCCGCTGTGCCGACAAATTCGTTTTTAGGCAAACGCATAGCCAAAAAGAAAAGATTGGTAAAGGCACCTGCGAGATTGCCTATCATTGTACATATACCTGCAAAAATACCTGTGCCGCTTGCAAAGACCCAATGAGTAGGCACCAATTTTGATTTTCGTCTTTCCCAATAAATCAAAATGGCCAAACTTATCATAATCACTACGACCATGCCAATTTTAAATTGCTTCTCTGGCAGATCTTTACCTATAAAAACCCCGATTAGAATACCGGTGAGCATCCATGGCAAAAACCTTCTAATATACTTCCACTGGGTATGTCTATTGTAGTAGATTACAGCAAAAACGTCACCTACCAAAAGCAAGGGCATTATGAGACCCGTAGATTGCTTTGCGCCAAAAGCAAGAGCCATCAAGGTCACATTAAAAATAGAGAGGCCTTTGAGTCCGGCCTTTGAAATACCAAGCAAAAAAGAGGCGGTTGCGGCCAACCCCCAACCAATTACGGAAACTTCAACATTCATGTTCGGTGGTTGAATTTGATGTTATTGGTAGAACCTTAGTTTAGGTTGGGCGAATCTAAGGCAAAAATGTGTTAAAAATCAATATCTTTAAAAAATCAACCAAAACCAGATTATGGAACTTAGTACGCTTGACTTCGGTTTTATTATAGTTTTCTTTACCGCTGTTTTAGGAATTGGAATCTACGTATCAAAAAAATCAGGAAAGAACTCTTCAGAATTTTTTCTATCCGGCCGCACCATGCCTTGGTGGCTTTTAGGCCTATCTATGGTGGCCACAACTTTCTCTACGGATACCCCCAACTTAGTTACTGATATCGTTAGAACTTCTGGAGTTTCTGGAAACTGGGTTTGGTGGTGTTTTCTATTAACAGGAATGTTAACTGTTTTTGTATATGCAAAGCTTTGGAGAAAATCTAATGTAAAAACAGATTTAGAATTTTATGAAATGCGCTATGGTGGCAAGCCTGCAAGTTTTCTCAGAAAATTTAGATCGATATACCTAGGAGCCCTGTTCAATGTTATAACAATGGCATCTGTTACCTTGGCCGCCATAAAAATCGGAGGTATTATGTTGGGCCTAGAGCCCTGGGAAACTGTTGTCGGAGCAGGCCTGATAACGGTTGTTTTTAGTGCATTAGGGGGTTTTAAAGGAGTAGTCTACACGGATTTTCTTCTGTTTTTTGTGGCCATGGCGGGGGCAATAGGGGCGGCATTCTATTTGGTAAATATTCCTGAAGTTGGTGGTATTGAAGCTTTAATAGCTCACGAAAATGTTGCGGGTAAACTAAATATATTACCAGATTTTGATAATACAAGTGTATTGATCACCATGTTTATAATCCCTATTGCGGTACAATGGTGGAGCTCATGGTATCCTGGCGCAGAACCGGGTGGCGGTGGTTATATTGCACAACGCATGTTGGCCGCCAAAGATGAAAATCATGCTATTGGGGCCACTTTCTTTTTTAATATTATGCATTATGCTTTGCGCCCATGGCCATGGATTTTGGTTGCTTTGGCTTCTTTGGTGGTATACCCAGATATAGCAAGTATAGCATCTGCATTTCCTGATGTTGCAGAGAGTAAACTAGGCCATGATTTGGCCTATTCTGCGATGCTTACAAAATTACCAAGTGGGCTTTTAGGAGTGGTTTTAGCATCTTTGGTTGCCGCTTATATGAGTACCATTTCAACACAATTAAATTGGGGTTCTTCTTACATCGTTTTTGATTTTTACAAACAACAGATAAATCCTGATGCCACTGAAAAGCAGATGGTAGCTGTAGGAAGAATTTCTACAGTTGTATTGATGGTGTTAAGTGCTTTATTAGCGCTAACGCTTCAAAACGCATTTGAAGTTTTTGATCTTTTAGTAACCTTCGGAGCAGGAACAGGCCTTGTCTTTATTCTGCGTTGGTTTTGGTGGCGAATAAATGCATGGAGTGAAATTACCGCCATGTTTGCATCAGGAATAATTTCAATTTTATTGGTAAAAACCAGCTTGGGAGGTATCTTGTTTAATCCCGAAACCGGAGTGTTTCCTGAATGGGCTAATTATGCATTCGTAGTTGTAGTTACGACAGCCATTTGGGTTGCAGTTACTTTTATGACAAAACCGGAATCTGATGCAACGTTGCGTTCTTTTTATAAAAAAATACAACCTGGCGGCCCAGGTTGGGCAAAGGTTGTTTCTAAGGCCACTTCGGATAATGAAGAAATTAAGAACCCGAATCAGAAATGGAGTGTTCCTTCGGGGATAGGAGCAATGCTTCTAGGCGTAATTCTAGTGTATACCATTATGTTCGCTACGGGTTATTGG
>CAYGUZ010000095.1:0-7113 GCA_964353215.1 uncultured Flavobacteriaceae bacterium | reverse complement strand
ATTCTACACCAAAGATAAGTGATTTGCCAATCTTCTTCTGGGCTTCACTACCTGCAAAACCAGATACGGGTTTGGTAGTTGTCTCTAGATACGCAGCATTACCACTCTCTAAATAATCATAGGCATCACTACCTAATTTTAGTGTAAAATAGTCTTGTTCATAACCATAGGCCAGTGGGTGGGTGTTATCTACTTTTACTTTAAAAATGGCACCGGTAATAGCATTTTTAACGCGTTCTCTTTGCCAATTCTCGTGAGACATAGGATCTGTTTCAGTGCTGTCTTTTTCTGCTTTTTTTGTTTTAATACTGAAACCTTTTTCTCCGTCAATTGCTTTGATAGCATCTCCCATTGCGATAAGGGTACCACCATTTTTGACCCAATCTTTTAATTCTTTGAACTCCTCTTCCTTAAAAAAATCACCATACCAGCCTTCTGGTAAAATTAAAGTATCATACTCATCTAAATCTACCCCTTTAAAATAATCGGAACCTAAAACAGTCACTGGGTAATGCAGTTGCTGTTCAAAAAAGTGCCAAATTTCGCCAAAACGCAGGGTTGATGTTGGACTACCGGATAGTACCGCGATTTTAGGCTGTTTTATCATTTGAACATAAGAAGAACCAAAATCTTTACCAGTGTCCACAAACCCCGTTTTCACACTCGTTAGTTTTGTATTCAGGTTTTTTTGGAGTACTTTTTTTAAAGTGCCAATAAAGTCTTTATGATTTTGATTGTCCGCTTTGGTAATAATAAGGCTACCACGCTCAAATGACTTGCCTTCAATTACAAAAGGCGAGTAGCTAGTTCTGACCTTAATATTTTCTTTTAAAAGTGCACTTAAAAATCGGGCATCATCCATACTGTTCCAATCAGCTACATAGGCATATGTATCTTTATTGATATCAACATTTGTCGGAGTTGATAATTCAAATTTAGTATGGTTAATCGCGTTTGTAGATGCAATAGCATCTAGTCCGTAGGCATAAGGCAATGACCAAGCGGTGATATCATACGTCAAAGAATCACTCAATTTTGCATTGGGTTCAAATAAAACCTTGACCATAGTACCTTTCTTTTGGTTGGTGGAAACCACCAAAGAGTTTTCGTTCATCTTCAATGAACCAGAGGTATTGGTTTTATAATTGAAGCCTTTAACGGTGGCATTAGCTCCTTTTCCGTATTCAATTTCATGATGGTTTAAAAGCTTTGCCAATGCATTGATTTTGTCCTTGTCGCCATTAAGAACATAGCTTTTGTATTTGTAGTTTTTACTTTGGTAGAACTTTTTAAACTCAGTGTTTAATTGAGCTGCATTTTTTGCAGCTACCTCTACTGTTGAAAGCCCAGTGGTATGGTGATGGGCAATACGGTCTTTTAAGGTAAGCGTGTCACCTATGCGCGTGGTAATTCCTAAACCGGCTCGACCGCTACCTCCTTGTTCATAGGTCATGCCAATTGCGCCATTGTATGTAGGATAGGTATCGCCGTAACTCGGATAGAATAGATCAAAAATTTCCTTCGTAAAATAAAACCATCCATTGGCATCAAAATATTTTGCATGATTTTTACCAATGGTCACTTGAAAATCTCTTTGAAAATTGGTGATGACTTCATGATAGGGCTCTGCGGCTGGCGCAAAATAATAGGGATTATTCACACCTTGTTCATGAAAATCCACATGTACGTGCGGCATCCATTTGTTGTAAAACTTGATTCGTTGCTGACTCTCTACCTGTGTCAACCAAGCCCAATCTCTGTTTAAATCGAACATATAATGGTTGCTGCGACCGCTCCACCAACCTTCATGATGTTCCTTGCTATTTGGATCAATTTGATGTGGTGCATTTTTATATTGATTGTACCAATTGCTGTAACGGTCTCGCCCATCAGGATTAATACAGGGGTCTATAATAACGACCGTATTTTCTAAATAATCACTTTTGCTAGTTAATAACTCATAAACGGTTTGCATAGAAGCCTCTGTGCTTACACTCTCATTTCCATGAACATTATAGCTTAGCCAAACGATTGCTTTTGAGGCATCTCCCACGCCTTCCGTAGATCTTAAATGTTCGGCTCTAATAGCTTCAATATTCGATATATTTTCCGCGGATGATACATAGGCGAGTAATAACGGTCTGCGCTCGTTGGTTTGCCCATATTCTGTTAATTGTACGCGATCGTTGGCCACTTCTGCCAAATATTCATAGTAGTCGACTACCTCATAATGTCTGGTGAATTCTGTCCCCAATTCGTAGCCCAAAAATTCTGAAGGTGATTTAATGTCTTGTGCGTTTAATAGGGCAGTAACAAAAAGTATTGTATAAAGTAAAATACGATTCATAAGTTGTCTGGTTTTGTTCAGACTCAAAGCTAACAATATTTGGCAATTAACGTATTTTTAGGAATGGAAAAAACCAAGAGGCTTATCTTTAACCCGTTTTTACGCTTTTTATGGAAGTAGACTGTATTGCTTTTAGGAAAACTGGTTATTTTTCTGAATTGATTTGCGATTATTTAGATGGAAAAGAGGAACTAAAGCCTTTTTATAACCGATTACCAAAAATCGAAAATTTTGGAGCTCAAATAGAAGAAAAAAGAGCAAATTTCACACCAGAAAACAGAAAGATATTAACAGACTCACTAATGAAGCAGTATGCTGGGGTAACTGTTTCTGAGAATACAGTTGCCAATATAAAATCTCTAAATGATAAAAACACCTTTACCGTTACCACTGGGCATCAATTGAACCTGTTTACTGGGCCACTCTATTTTTTGTATAAGATTATTTCTACTATTAATCTAACAAACCAACTCGAGCAAGAATATTCCAATTCTAGTTTTGTACCTGTGTATTGGATGGCGAGTGAAGATCACGATTTTGATGAAATCAATTACTTTAACTTTAAAGGAAAGAAGGTTCAATGGAACAATAAGGTATCTGGTGGAGTAGGGCGTTTATCAACGGAAGGTCTAGATGCTTTGTATAAAGTTATTACCAATGAGTTTGGTGAAACAGATAACGCCAATTACTTAAAATCAATTTTTCAAAAAGCGTATTTAGAGCATTCTACCTTAACCGAAGCTACCAGGTATTTGGCGAATGAATTGTTTGGGCAGTATGGCTTGGTCATCATTGATGGCGATGATGCAGATTTAAAACGCTTGCTGATTCCCTATGCTAAAAAAGATATTTTTGATCAGCTTCCTTTTAAAGTGGTATCAAATTCAATTGAAAAACTAACCGAGGTTTCTGACGCGTATAAAATTCAGGTTAACCCAAGAGAGATTAACTACTTCTATCTAAAAGAGGGGCTTCGAGAACGTATCATCGAGAAGCACAGCAACTATCATGTGAACAATACCGAACTTAGCTTCACTGCTGAAGAATTAGAATCGGAACTTGAAATGCATCCTGCGCGGTTTTCGCCCAATGTTATCGCAAGGCCACTATATCAAGAAGTTATACTTCCTAATTTATGTTATATCGGTGGAGGTGGAGAATTGGCCTATTGGTTGGAATTGAAAGCATATTTTGAAGCTTTGGATATTACTTTTCCTATGATTTTACTTCGTAATTCTGCTTTGGTGATTACTCAAAAGCAAAGCGAAAAAGTTAATAAGTTGAATTTGTCAATAGCAGACTTATTTTTAAAACAGAATCAGCTTATTAATAAAAAAATTCGAAAAATATCAAATATCGATATTGATTTTTCAAGTCAGAAGAAACACCTAGAACAGCAATTTGAAGAAATGTATAAACTGGCCGAACAGACCGATAAATCTTTTCTAGGTGCTGTTAAGGCCCAAGAGGTAAAACAGAAAAAAGGTCTTGATGCTCTGGAAAAACGTTTGTTAAAAGCCCAAAAGCGAAAATTAAAAGACCATGTGGTCCGGCTTACGGATTTGCAGAACCAGCTTTTCCCAAATCAATCTTTGCAAGAGCGGCAGCTTAACTTTTCAGAGTTGTATTTGGAGTATGGTGAAACATTGATACCTGTGCTTATGGAAGCACTGGAGCCGCTAAAAGACGAATTCTTGGTCTTGCAAAATTAAATAGTATCAATTCCAATTGTCACACTGAGCTGGTCAAAGTGCTATGCGAAGAATGGTTAAGGAACTAAAAAGTCATCCTTCCAATTTTCATCTTCTTTTTTGAACAGAACCCTTAGATGGTTTGGCCGCTTTAAACGCAGATATTCTATTTTATTAGGGATAATGCGAACCGCGCAGAAATGATTTCCTTCATTTAAATAATCCACTTCATCAGGGTTGTTGATCAAGCTACTTGGTGCTTTGGTTGTGGTATAGTCTTTTCTTGATTTTATGGGTATTCCGCCCCAAAGCGATACTAGTGTTTTTGTATCATCGACAATTTTTGCAATACCTTCGATTTTAACCTGTAAAAGTTTTTTCGGATGGTAGAACAGACAAGAAACATTCTTGTTGGCTTGTACTTGCTGAATTTTACTAGACCGTCTATCAGTATAAAATAAGAGTTCAAGATTAGAATCTGTTTTTCTGAGCACCACGGTTCTTTGTTGTGAAGTATTGGTTTTAGCAATGGTTGCTAAGCTAAAATAGCGGAACGGATGACCTTTTTTGGAGTGCCCATTGACCAGTTCTCTTTTGAGTTCTTCAAAGATTTGCTTTTTCAATTTTTATTTTTTTCAAAAATACTTGAAAAAGTAGGTAGGGTTTTTTAAAAGAGGATTGTTTTATATACAAATTGCTATGAAAAAGGTTTTTAACCTTTGAAAAAATATGAATTAGCTAATTCATGTGTTTAGGTTGGTTTTGATTTTATTTTAAAAGCCCCGGAGTGGTTCCCGGGGCTTTTCTTTTCAACTAACTCAAACTAAACCTAGTTGCAATCAGGATCCGTGGAGTCTGCTCTACTGATTACATGCAGAACATCACCTATTGTATTGGTTCCCCTAACAGTAATATTTATAAAATCTGTTCCAACATCCGTTATTACTCCTCCATTGGCATTACTGAATAAAAATTGGGTAAATATCTCATCTCCTGTTAAATCACCCTGGCCATTTTTATAGCTACCTTTAATACGGTATTGTTGTACAAAAGGGACTTTTACTTCATTGTAAACTTGGGTGGCATCATAGACATAAACTGCTGATCCTGGGTTAACCTCAATGGTCCTAGTAGCTACAAAAGAGCGCTCATCACCAGTAATTTCACTGTTATATTTTGTGCTGGTGCTTGTAATTGAAGTTTCTTCTTCGTAGGTTGAGGTAGTTTCTGCAGAAACATCAATACCTGTTCCGAAAAAACCCAATTCAGTCGATACACCAAAAGTCAATGAATTGGTTTTCGTGTTTCTTGAAGTCATACTAAAAGATTCATCAAAAGCTGCTTTTGAAGTTTTAGTTTTAGTTTCACTAAGCTCAAAAGCCTGTTTTAAAGACCCTTCGGTACAATTCGAAAGCTTGGTATTAGTTTCTGTAAATCCCGAAGTTGGTGATGGTAGCACGGGTGTTAAAAACTTAGTATCAAGAACCTCAATATTCCAATCAATATCTGGCGTTAAAATTCTAAAGTAGGCCTCTTCATAAGTATCATTTGATGTAGCTATTAGACGTGTTTTATTATCAACTATTGTTTTTCTTAGTGCGCCTTTTGCTTTTGGGCTTATTCTGTAGAGACCGGTCTGAGTATCTCTCACAAATTTAAACCTATTGTCCACGGGTAGGGTTTTAAGATCTGTATCTTCAACAAATCTGCTTTGATCTTGAAACAGGTAAGCATCTACTATTCTCAAGAATAGATGCTTCGATTGCGAAGTCACACCAGAAATAATCGCAAAATATTCTGGGTCATTTGGAATTCTCTTAAAAGTGAATAGATGTCGGCTTTTGTCTGGATCTGTCTCACTAAACTCATAATCGTCCCTTAAATTTACTGGAACACCAAATGTTCCGCCACTAACATAATTTACATAAGCAACCAATTTGCTTTCCGATTGATTTTCTTTTACAAGTTGCATATAATAGGGCATATCCTCTTTAAATGCTAAAGTATTTCTCACATCACTTAATGAAGCATCATCAATTTCTTGGGCATCGGGATTGCTCTTAAAAGAAAGTATTGAAAAACTTTTACTGACCAGAACGGCATCATTGTCATCCAACATTTCTACATCTACTGGGACACCATTTCTTAACTTACTATTTTCATCTTCATCTAGGTCTTCTACCTCAAGTGATAAAATTGCTAAATTGGTATCCATATCTATAGGTGTTATCTTGCTAAAATCACCTGTGTCGTTATCTACTATTATTCTAGCCTTCGTGGGGAAATGCCCTTTTTTGACTACTTCTCTGGCACTAAAACTTAGAGCAATACTACCGGCATAGGTTTCTAAATCATCTGTTGTAATACCTTGACCTTCTTTTAAATCACCATCTGGGTCGGTTGTACCACCGTTATCATCTTTACTGCATGCTACTGCTAGAATAAACAGTAGCAGCATAAAAAATTTACTAGGTAATTTTCTTGTTGTTTTCATCACTTATTGTTTTGTGGGTTAAACTTGTCTGTTTTGCGTGACTCACTCGGTAATGGTCTGCAGCCCTTAGCCGAGCAAGACCACAAAACTGGTTGTCATGAGTTCATATAGAATTCTATTGACACCACAAACCTAAAGTGTTGCTAATGAGGAATAAAAAAAGCAGGGTGGACAAGAGGTGGACACCTTAAAAATAGTTATGGGACAATAGGTGGACAGCCTTGTGAAGGCCTATTCTTAATGAGGTAAGAGAAATAAATGCAAACGTCACTTCGAGTGATTTTTATGTAAAAATCGTATCGAGAAGCCCCAAAAAACTAATTTTCATGTGTTCTCGATACATTTTACCTTTTGGTAAAACACTCGAACTAAAATTTATTTGCTAAAGGCCTAATACCAAATCCTGTAGTGAATCTTCGGTAGTAATATCTAACTTTTTCCGCAGTCGATAACGCGCTTTTTTGATACCCTCGGGAGAAATGTTGAGGATATTAGCAATCTCTTTTGAAGAAAGATTCATTTTTAAAAGTGCCAAAAGGCGTAATTCATTTGAAGTCACATTAGGGTATTTGCTTTTCACA
>CAYGUZ010000094.1:6403-7184 GCA_964353215.1 uncultured Flavobacteriaceae bacterium | reverse complement strand
CCTTTAATGACGGCGTCTGTGAAATCGACCTTATTCAAGAATTGATCGTCTTCTAACTCTAGCGCTACTTTCTTTCGGTCTATAAGCAGTTGTGTATAGTCTAAGAGTACGACCCCATTATTTACGACGATTCCTGCAAGCGAGATAATGCCCATCATGGTCATCATGATTACAAATGCGCCACCGGTGGCAACAATACCGCCAAATACGCCTATCAAACTCAAGAAAATAGCGAGCATGATAATACCCGGTTTTGAGATGGAGTTAAACTGGAATATCAATATAAAGAATATTAAACCGAGTCCCGTAAAAAAAGCACCCATTAAAAAGGCCATTTGTTTGTTCTGCTCTTCGATCTGGCCGGTATAATCTACTTTGATATCGGCCGGTACTCCTGAAAAACTATCCATTTCATCTTGAATTTGGCTAACAATGGCGGCCGCATCGGTGTAACCTGGCGCAAGTGCCGAATATATAGTAACCACGCGTTCTACATCTCGATGCTTGATGGCACTAAAACCGGAGCTGTTCACCTGTTTGGCAACGGCTGAAATAGGCACTTCTTTAATCTGACCAGATGATTGGTCTCTAAAAGTGATCTTTTGGTTAAAAATTGCACTGGTATTGTATCTGTTTTTTTCATCAAAACGAACCTGGTATTTCTGCCGCCCCAATGCGGCAATGGAACTGACATGGATGAATTTTTTGACACCAAAATCCAGCGCCAGGTTGACCACATTTGCGGTGCCCTCTTGGTTGACCTTGAGCATTTTATGGAACT
>CAYGUZ010000094.1:0-6393 GCA_964353215.1 uncultured Flavobacteriaceae bacterium | reverse complement strand
ATCATAATCTTCGCCATTTTCTTTATAAATACCTGCTTTTGCCCCAAAAATAGAGTTTCTGAGTTGTTGGCCGACCTGACCGGTAGAAACACCAAGTTCGCCCGCTTTTTTTCTATCTACGGCTACCAACATGGTTGGTTTTGACTTATTGACATCGATTTTAAGTTCGTCAACACCAGGTATATTTTTAGAGTTGATATAGTTGCGCATTTTTTCGGCGGCCGCAATCAGCTCAGAATAATCATCACCTTCTAATTCAATATTAATAGGATATCCGGCGGGTGGCCCAACAGGGTCTTTTTCGACCGAAATGGCAACTCCGGGATATACATCTTTAAGGGTTTCTTGAATTTTTTTCAATAGTTCTTTGCTATCTGCACCCTCTCGATATTTATACTCGCGCATCGTAGCAGTTATTTTACCGCGATGCGGCATTTCAGCAGCAGAACCGCCATCGGTGAAAGGGTTGCCGGCGCCTTCACCAACCTGTGACACGGCGCTTTCGGTCAGAAAATTGTAATCTCCGTTTTTATATGAATCTTGTTGAATTATGTTATAGACACGTTCTTCTATGTCTTTTGTGATGGAGTTGGTTTTGGCGATATCCGTACCTTCAGGATATTCGATATAGACCACAATCTGGTTAGGTGTATTGTCAGGAAAAAACTCAACTTTGGTACGTTGGCTTGCTACCGAGGCACCAAAACCTGCAAAGGCCAAGAATAATAGTACAAAAGTACCTATAGTAATAAAAACCGGCATTTTTCCGGCCAGTGCCTTCCCTAGAACCTTTTCATAAAAACGTTCCCATCTTGGTAATACCTTGGTCTGAAAACTATTGGCCCACTTTCTTAAGAAAAGCCTATAGGCCCAAAGCAAAAGTGCCGTAAATAGCATGAGTGTGCCAAGGCCACGATATGACCCACCGAAAATCGTAATCAATAAGCCGATAACACCTACGATTATAGTAATTCTAACAATCTGGTTTAAGGGCATATTCTTGTCTTCGGTAGTCATGAACTGAGATACCAATACCGAATTAAAGAATATGGCGACAAACAATGAAGAGCCTAAAACCACCGAAAGTGTGATAGGGAAATATTTCATAAACTGCCCCATGACCCCTGGCCACAAACCAAGCGGAACAAAGGCCGCCACCGTCGTAAGGGTAGAAATAATAATGGGGAAAGCAATTTCGCCGATACCTTTTTTTGCCGCTTCTACACGGCTCATGCCTTCTTGGTCAATTAAACGATAAACGTTTTCGACCACCACGATTCCGTTATCCACAAGCATTCCCAGTCCCATAATCAGACCAAAAAGAATCATGGTGTTCATGGTGTAGCCCAATAGATTCAATATCATAAGTGACATAAACATAGACATAGGTATAGCGAAACCCACGAACAGAGCATTTTTAAAACCTAAGAAGAACATTAAAACGGTGACCACGAGAATAATACCGAAAATAATATTATTGACAAGATCATCTACCTGCCCGATTGTTTTCGAAGACTGGTCATTGGCTATGGTAACTTCTAAATCTTGCGGAAATACATTTGCGATGGCATCAGCGACAATAAGCTCTATTTGCTCGGTAGCGGCCACCATGTTCTTACCGTTACGTTTTTTAACATCGAGCATAACTACCGGATTGCCGAACTCTCTGGCGTATGTAGTTTTATCCTCCTCTTTAAAGCGCACATGGGCGATATCTTTAAGGTAAATCGGTTTGTTTTTTTCTGATTTTACCACAAAACTTTCTAGCTCGGCAGGCTTGTCTATTTCACCAACGATGCGAATGGTCCTTCGTTGACCGCTAGTGATAAGGTTACCGGCAGAGGTGGTCATATTGCCACGGTTTATGGCATTGATGATATCATCAAAACTTACTTGGGCCGCCATCATTTTATAAATATCGACGGCAACTTCAACCTCTTTTTCTTGAGCACCCCGAATATCTACTTGCTTGATTTCTTGCAAGCCTTCAATCTCGTCCTCTAGGTATTCACCGTACTCTTTTAATCGTTCGACAGGATAATCTCCTGAAATATTGATGTTAAGAATAGGGGTTTCTTCAGAAATACTTAAATCGAACACGCTTGGTTCAACCTTGGCACCATTAAAAGTTGGCCAATCTTCACCTGAGGTCTTGCTATCTACCTCATCTTTTACCTTTTGTTTTGCAGCTTCAACCGAAATA
This sequence comes from uncultured Flavobacteriaceae bacterium, assembly GCA_964353215.1. Lineage (GTDB taxonomy): Bacteria > Bacteroidota > Bacteroidia > Flavobacteriales > Flavobacteriaceae > Croceitalea. The sequence continues at coordinate 4,190 of CAYGUZ010000094.1, read as the reverse complement.
CTCTCGTCAAACTCTACAACTATCATAGAATAGTCTTCTTGAGAGGTCGAAGTGATTTCTACCACATTGCTGACTGTCTTTAGTTCATCTTCTAAAGGGTCTGTAATGAGTTTTTCAATATCCTCGGCAGTATTACCAGGATAAATAGAACTGATATAGATCTTAGTTTCTTTTATCTCAGGAAAGTTTTCCCTAGGCATACTAAAATAGGCCGATGTGCCTAAAAAAAGAATTAAGGCAATCAGAACGTACATCGTTGTTTTGTTGTCAATGGCCCACGAAGACAATTTGAATTCTTTGTCTACTTTTTTATTTTGCTTACCCATATCTAAGTCTTTAGCTATTCTTTATTTTCACCTTTTGGCCTTCTTTTACACTTCTTGCACCTTCATCTATGACTCCGTCACCATTTGCAATGCCAGAAAGTACCTCAACAAAATCACCTTGTGTTTTACCTGTGGTAATTATGGTTTTTTTAGCTATAGCCTCTGTTACATTTGTGGCGTTATCTACTAAATAGACATACTGCTCACCTTTAGCGTTTTCTGATACAATACTCTGCGGAATTAAAATGGCCTTTTCATTGGTATAGTCATTGATCATAACTTTTGCAGAGAGATTGGGTTTTATTTTGCCTTCTTTATTAGGAACAGGAATTTCTGCCGTAAAAGAACGGTTACTAGGATTAATGAAATTACCTGTTTGCCTAATTGACGTATTTACACTATCATCAAGAACCGGAAAATAAACGTTTACATTTTTACCGACTGTTACGTTGGGCAAGTGACTTTCTGGCACCTCTACCTCGATATACATATTGGAAAGATTGACAATTCTAAAAACTTCAGAACCTGGCCCAGGACTAACAACGGTACCTTGGTCTTTGATAATATCGTCTATAATACCCGAGAAAGGAGCCCGAATTGTCGATTTGGCAACTTGGCTTTGCATTTGCTTTACGGCGCTCTCTTGGGCTTCGTAGGTAGTTTTTGCCTGCAGGTACTGTATCTCTGAACCAATATTTTGGTCCCACAGTCTTTTTTGACGTTCGAAAGTGGTTTTAGCTAAGGCCGCCTGCGTTTTCATCTGCGCCAATTGACTTGATAGACCGCCGTCGTCAATAGCCGCCAAAAGTTGACCTTTTGATACTCTTTGTCCTTTTTTTACATAAACCCGATGCAGTGTACCTGGCATTTCAGGATAAATAAGAACATTCTGCTTTGTCATCACATCGCCTTGCAATTCTAGGTAATGATCAAATTTTTGTGATTGCGCCAAAAAAGTGGTGACCAAAGGTAGTTTGGCATTACCATCTAAAGTTGCTATCGTAGAATCTAATTGTTGAATCTCTTTTTCTAGTGCTTTTTGCTGGCCTACAATTTCGTTTCGCTTTGCTCTGATAGCATTTACATCTTTACTTGCTATAAGACTCTCGGTCGATACATTGGAACCTTCGCCGCAAGAAGATAGCAAGATGCCTAAGATTGAGAGTAGAATTATTTTTTTCATTATTAATATTGTTTAAATGTTTAATTGTGATTTATAGAGTCCATCAAGCATTGCCAAAATTTCTGTCAATTGATGTCTTATGTTTTCATAATCTTTTTTTGATATTAGTTCTAAATCCATTGATAGCAAAGATTGATTCAAAAGTTCAAGTCCAGAACTGTAAGCAATTTCGGTGAATCGGGCCTTGTCCTTATGTGAATGCCTACCAGTCCCCTCGGCAATGTTCGAGCTTATTGAAATAGCACATCGTCGCATTTGAGAAGTCAAACCAAACTTTTCACCATCTGGGAAATACTTGGTGATTTGGTAAATCTTGACCGCCAACTCCCTGCTTTTTTGCCATACATTTAATTTCTCGAAAGAAAACCTTCTCATAACATATAAACTTTTAAACCAATAAACTTTATTTAATTCAAATTCAAAATATTTTCCAGTTTGGTCTTGCGGTTGATAACATCTACCATTGATCGTAAATATTCTTGTTGCGTCATGTAAAGCTGTGTCTGTGCTTGGCGCAGTTCAAAACTAGTGGCCAGACCTTCAGCATATTTTATCTGATTTTTATTTTCAATACGTTCCGCCAAGTTGAGATTGTCCTTTGTGGTTTGGTACTGTTCAATGGCGAATATATAATCACTTTTTGCGCTTTCATGTTGAAGCCTTAATTGCGATTGGGCTTGGGTCAACTGTGTTTTTGCTTTTTCGAAGGCAATTTTTGCGCGCTGCGTAGTGGCACTTCTTCCCAATGAGCTGAAAATTGGGATACGTAAATCAACGCCTAACGTAGAGAAACCGAACCAATCTTGCCCACTATCAAAAAAGGTAAAATTGTCACCAAATGAAAGCCCCCCGTAATTTATAAATGCATTGAGGGTAGGCAAGGCCCTGCTCTTGGCCAACTTTAGTTCCAGTTCGCGCTGTTCGTTTAAGTTTTTAACAATTTTAAAATCGGAGTTATCCTCTAAAATAAATTGAGTGTCCAACAATCCGAAATCTATTTGTTGTTGGGTAAGTTCATCCAAGTTTTCAGTCAAAACGGTAGGGTTATCCAAAGGAAGCCCCATTATTAAGTTCAACATCTGCATGGTGATTTTTTTCAACCTCCTTGCATTTTTCAATTGATTGTCGATCGATGATAAAGTGATCTGCAATTGATCAACACTTTCTTCATCACCAAGACCGTTCTCATAAATTTTTTTTGTCTCGTACAGGTTGTCTTCAAGTGTCTTTTTATTCTTTTCCAAGATAAGTACGTTTTCCTTGGTCAAAAGCACATTACCGTATGCCTCTACAACTGCCGTTTTAACTTCTAAATCGGTCTTTTCCTTAAAGTTTTTGCTGTAACGCAGAAAAGCTTGTGTGGCCTGCACACCAACAATGTAAGAACCGTCAAAAATTTGTTGGCGTAGCGTTGCTGTCGCATTCATTTGTTGGGGCTGACCAAAAATTATAGGCACAAAAACATTAGGATCTTGCTCTACACCAGAAGGTAAAAATTGTTCTGGAATTAGAATAGATGGGAATTGTGATTGTGGTTGTTTCAACTGGTTTTGATAAGAAACCGCACCTTCTATCTGAGGTAGACCGGTCGCGATGGTCTCCCATTTTTGCTTTTGGGCATCCACCAGGTCACGGCCTGCATTTATCGCTTCGTAATTATGCTCTAAAGCATAGGCAACAGCCTCATCTAAAGAGAATAAGTTGTCTTGATCTTGCGCCATTAATGGTACGGACCATACTAATTGGATGAACAGTAGTTTTGCAAGTGTTCGCATTTATTCTTGGTTTGAATTGATGATTTCATTTAGTTTTTTTCGTCCTTTCGGGGTAACAATGCCACGTAGGTGGTATTCTAGGTAATTATCCATTAAATAAGTCATGGGAAACTTTTGATGCGGAAATAAAGACTCTTCCTTAATGCTGGTAACACCACTAAAATAAATTCGTGCGATAAAATCGACATCTAGATTAGCCCTATAGATACCTAAATCGACACCTCTTTTTACATTATCTACAACACACTTTTGCATTACTTCAAACTGCTTGTGCTTTAAATTGTGATGCAGTTTTGGATAATACTTTTGTAGTTGATAGCTGGGTGAGGATTTTTCTTCTTTTAACTGGACCATCACAAACTTTTTTATCTCGTAAAGTTCCTCAATGGGATTTTTCTTGAGAGAGATAATATAGTCTATACCATCTGAGATAGCACAAAAAACGCACATGGTACACTCTTCAACTAATTTGGTCTTGTTCTCAAAATGGGAATAGATGGTTTTTTTGGATATGGCCATTTCATTGGCCAAATCGTCCATAGTAACGCTCTTGAAACCAAGGTTTAAGAATAAGTCAGTTGCTCTTTGTAAGATTTTTTCTTTCATAACTAAAGCGCAAATGTAAAATGGAAACTTTAAAAACAATAAAAGTTTCCAAGGTTTTACTTTTTTTTAACGAAATATTATTTTTTGAGGGTAATATTTGTATAAGCATGACGCTGAACATCAGAATTGGACTAATCCTCAGATTTTTTATTTAAATTCTAAAAAAAAGCTTTGAATTGATATTTAGCCCATCTCGAATGAGAGTTTTTCTTGGCTTCTGCCATTATTTTCATTTTCCATTCTTTTAAAATAGGTTGGGTAGGCTTTTTCATCTTCTTTTTTCGAAAAGGCTTTATAATG
>CAYGUZ010000093.1:5211-7247 GCA_964353215.1 uncultured Flavobacteriaceae bacterium | reverse complement strand
TTGGTCATTAAGCATAAGGGTATATTTAATTTCAGCGATTTTCCAGTCAATTACCGTATCTATATCTTGTGCATGTAATCCGGAAACTACAAGTGCCCCTGAATTAGCTGTAAATAGTCTTTTCTCTTTTAAAAAAGAGGAGGTTTTCAACCAATAATATTGTCCTGAATCATGATATCTCGGTTCTAAGTCTTGTGATCTCGAATTTAAATGCTCCTCCCACACCATGACTACTTTATTATCTTCAATTTTTAAAGACCTTTGTATTGGAAATGAAAACTCAAGTATAGAAAAAACGCTATCAAAATTGTTTTTTTTTAGCTTCTTATAAGCTTCTTTTATTTTATTTGAGGTTACAAAAGGGGCTGTAGGTAAAATACAACATACATTTTCAAATACATTTCCCTTAGATTCATATTTAATAACAACTTCATCAATTACCTCAGCAAGGACAGCATAGTCATCTGAATTTTCTTGGCTTCTAATAAAAGGGATTTTGGCACCATATTTTTTTGATATGTTAGCTATTTCTTTATCATCTGTAGATACCATAACCTCGTCAAACAAGTCACTATTTAATGCGGCTTCAATTGAATATGCAATAATAGGTTTTCCTAAAAAAGGTTTTATATTTTTCTTTGGGATACGCTTACTTCCCCCTCTTGCTGGTATAATTGCTAGGTTAGCCATTAATGTATGTTAAAACCTTTTTTATTACAAACGATTGTTCTTCCTCAGTTAAACTTGGGTACATAGGTAGACTTATGCATCTTGTATAATAATGCTCAGCATTTTTTAAATCTGCGTCTTGATATCCAATTGTTTTATAATAAGGTAACGTATGCACTGGGATATAATGTATTTGAGCAAAAACATTATGTTTTTTAAGAAAATCATATAGCCCTTTTCTATCATCAACCTCAATCACAAAAAGATGGTGCGCATTGAGTGTTCCTTCGGGTAAACTTTGATATTTTATCCTACCATTAAAAGCTTCTTTATATTTGCTTGCTATTTCATTTCTTCTGACAACTCCTTTTTCATTTTTTGCAAGTTGCGTAATTCCTAATGCAGATTGAATATCTGTTAATCTATAATTATATCCTAATTCTTGCATTTCATAGAACCATCCTCCATGGTTTTCTGACATATTTTCTTTTGTAATTCCATGAGTTCTTAGCGATAAGAACCTTTTATATAATCTTTCGTTGTTTGTCGTAATCATGCCGCCTTCACCACATGCAATATGTTTAACAGGATGAAATGAAAATATCCCAAGATCGGCATAATTACCATTTCCACATTTCTGCTTTATACCACTAGAATCTGTAAAATAACCCCCAGGAGCGTGGCATGCATCCTCAATAATCCACAAATCATGTTGATCTGCTAATTCTCTAAATGCTTCTAAATCTACTGGCAATCCTGCAAAATCTACAGGTATAATGCCCTTAAAAAAACCTTTTGGCTTACTTTCTATAAGTTTTTTAGTACTTTCAAGTGATAGTGTATAGGTTTTCGAATCTATATCTGCAAACCAAACTTCGCCACCTACATATCTGACACAATTTGCAGAAGCAGCAAAAGTAATTGGAGTAGTAATAACTCGTTCTCCCTGTTTTAAATCTAATGCCAATACTGCTATGTGAAGACCTGCAGTTGCATTACTTACAGCGACAGCAAATTTGCTATCGACATATTCTGCAAACTTGTATTCAAACTCTTTAACTTTTGGGCCTTGTGTAAGATAATCTGCCGTAAGTGTCTTAATTACTGCATCTATATCCTCTTGCTCTATACTCTGTCTCCCGTAGGGTATTGGCTTCATTATATAGAGAAATTAGAATCTACGTGTGTTTTTATCAAACTTCTTAGGCTTTCCACCGTTTCCCATTCATCATTTTCTCCAGAATTATAGCTAAAGTTGAGTTTTACTTTTTTTGCCTTAAATTCGTTAATAAAATTCTCTAAGCTCCAATTGCTTGTGGCTGGAAGTATAGTATAATACTTTCCTAAATCATAGGTGTAAAAAGAAT
>CAYGUZ010000093.1:3671-5201 GCA_964353215.1 uncultured Flavobacteriaceae bacterium | reverse complement strand
CAGAAGGTGTTATCATCTCTTCATGGACCTTTTCTCCAGGTCTTATTCCCACAATGGGTTTTTCGCATTCTGGCCCTATCGCTTCAGCAACGTCCATGATTTTATAAGAAGGTATTTTTGGAACAAAAATTTCTCCTCCCCATGCGTTTTCCATTGCATGCATTACCATATCTACTCCTCCTTGAAGTGATATATTAAATCGAGTCATTTTTGGGTCTGTGATTGGCAAAGCACCTTCTTTCCTCTTGTTTATAAAAAAAGGTATCACAGAACCGTTAGAACCCATTACGTTGCCATATCTTACAACAGAAAAACGAATGGGATTGTTTCCTTTTATATTATTAGCGGCAACAAATAGTTTGTCTGAAGTAAGTTTGGTTGCGCCATATAAGTTAATCGGAGCACAAGCTTTATCGGTAGATAGTGCAACTACCCTTTCAACATTAGTCTCAAAACAAGCATCAACTACATTTTGGGCTCCTCCTATATTAGTCTTTATACATTCCTCTGGGTTATACTCAGCAAGATGCACATGTTTCATCGCGGCCGCATGAATAACGAAATCCACGCCCTTAAAAGCTCTTATTAATCTTTCTTTGTCTCTAACGTCTCCAATAAAAAAGCGTATTTGAGGAAATTCTTCAATTGGAAATTCTTGAGCCATAACAAATTGTTTCTGCTCATCTCTTGAAAATATGATTAACCTTCTAATCCCTGAATGGTTTTTCAAAATATGCGCAGTAAGTGCCTTTCCTAATGAGCCAGTGCCCCCCGTAATTAAAAGTGATTTTCCTTTCAAAGTCATTTATCAAATATTAAATTTCTCTTGCTTTCTTGTTAAGATAAACCAAAAATGATCTTATTAAAAATCCTCCTAAAAATAGTAGAGGAATCAGAACAATAGTTTTTCCAAAAACTGCTTTCTGAACTTCTTGGGACTTGCCAAAATTAATAACTTTGATAGCTTCAGTTCGTTCTGTCAGTTCCAATTTCTTTGATTCAATGTCTTTAATTAAGCTATTTTTAAGATTAAATAGTCCTGTAATATCCATACGTTCTTCATTGTCCAATACTATCCTATCTGTGCCGGATATATTATCACTTTGGATCATTTTTTTTGCGTAATTGGATATTAACTCATCAACTTGTTTTAACAGTGACTTATTTTCTTCTATTCTGCTTTCAGCATTTTCTCTATAAATTTCTACTATGTCGTCAAAATATTCATTGGAATTAATGTATGTCATTACTTTCCCGGCAAAAGCTTTTCCTTTTTCCGCGTCTTTGTAAAAGAAAGTAATCCGGTGGTTAAAAGAACTTTTATTTTGTAATTCCGCCCGAACAATATCTGCTACGGCGTCAGTATTTTCAAAACTTTGCAAAAGCTCTAAAAACTTCATTTCGCTTTCAGAGCTTTTTTTTCCATCATCTATTGGAGCAATACTTATTTCGAAACCTTTTAAATTATCTATCTCTAATCCAATGCCTTTAAAAAAGATAAAGTTCTCTGCCTCAATATTTGCCTGAATC
>CAYGUZ010000093.1:0-3661 GCA_964353215.1 uncultured Flavobacteriaceae bacterium | reverse complement strand
TTACAAGATCATACAAATAGTTTTTACTTTCCATCTGAGGTTTTACTATCACCTCTGTCTTAAGCTTTTTTGTAATTATTTGATTTAGACCATATCCAATAGCTGCACCAACTACAATAAGGCTTAAAAGAATTAAAACATTCTTTTTAATATAGAGAAACAGCTTCAAGAAGGCTCTGAAGATTTTATCGAACCCCTTTCCTATCATCTGAAATAGCTGTCCTAAATCGATTTCATCGGAATTATTTGCTTGGTTATTTGCCATTATTAGTTAAGAAATTAGTGTTCTAAAAATTTAGCTATCACAAATATAGTAGGTTTTTACCTCAAGATAATGCCTTGGTTAATTATAAAAAGACTCCTCTTTTAGCAAATTAGAAAATTTACCTCTTAACAGCTAAATTGATTAAGCATTCCTTTAAGCTCTCTTTCCAATGTGGAATAGCAATTCCTAAATTATCATTAAGTTTTTTCTTATCCATAACGCTATATACAGGGCGACTAGCAGAAGCGACAAAGTCTTTTGCTTTTATAGGGCGTACCTTAACCTTAATATTGCTTAAACTAAAAATAGCCTTAGCAAAATCATACCATCTTGCCTCACCTTCATTGCTACAGTGATAAATACCAAAAGGTATTTTATTGTTTTTTATGATTGAAATAAGTACTAACGCCAAATCTCTTGCATAAGTGGGAGTCCCTATTTGGTCTGAAACAACTCGCACTTCGTTATCCTCATTGCCCAGTCGAAGCATGGTCTTCAAGAAATTATTTCCATACTCTGAATAGAGCCATGAGGTTCTAATTATAAAATATCGTTCCAAAATTCTAGCTACTACTTTTTCCCCTTCTAACTTTGTTTGCCCATAAGTGTTTATAGGTTTTGGTTCATCGACTTCGGTATAAGGTCTTGTTTGTTTGCCGTCAAATACGAAATCTGTTGAAATATGAATTAGAATAGCCTTATGCTTCTTACATGCATTTGCAAGATTTTCCACTCCATAAATATTGACCGCCTCCGCCGCATATTTATCAGATTCTGCTTTGTCAACAGCGGTATATGCAGCGCAATTGATACTATAATCAATAGGGGTCTTTTCGAAAAAAGTATTTACACTCTCCCTGTTGGTAATATCCAATTCAGCTTTATCCGCAAAAATGAAATTCAGTTCTTCTTGGTTTTGGGTAACATCCTTAATACACCTCCCTAATTGCCCATTGCTTCCAGTTACAAGTACGCTTTTCATAATATAGCTTCGCTTAGAATAGGTAAGTTCAAATCTCTCTCTGAAGCTTTAATTTTATCCGATTCTATTTTCCAATTAATATTCAAGGTTGGGTCGTTGTATATAATCCCTCCTTCACTAGCTTTATTATAATAATTGTCGCATTTGTAGAAGAATTCTGCTGATTCCGATAATGTTACAAATCCATGGCCAAAACCCCTAGGAATAAATACTTGTTTCTTATTACTATCACTTAACTCTATTGCAATATGTTGGCCAAATGTAATGGAGTCTTTTCGCAAATCAACTACTACATCTAATACTTCTCCCTGCAAAACGCGAACTAATTTTGCCTGCGCGTGTTCGCCTATTTGATAATGAATAGCTCTAAGTACTCCTTTTGTGGAAAAGGATTGATTGTCTTGTACAAAATTGACCTTAGCACCGATTCCTTTTTCAAAGATCTCTTTATTGTAAGATTCAAAAAAAGAACCTCTTTTATCCTTAAAAACATCTGGTTCTAAAACGAAACACCCCTTTAGTTTGGTTTCTGTAAAAGTCATTTGTTCTTATTTAAAATACCTAATAAGCTTTTACCATAGCCACTTTTCGCTAAAGGTTTAGCCAAATCACGCAACTGCTCTTCATTTATATAGCCCATCTCAAAAGCTGCAGCCTCTATTGCTCCAATTTTTAGACCTTGGCGCTCTTCAATTACCTCTACAAATTGGGAGGCTTGCATTAAAGATTGGAAGGTTCCAGTGTCCAGCCATGCAGTTCCTGCATCTAAAATGCTGACATTAAGTTTATTCTCTTCTAGATAAGCTTTATTAATATCTGTTATTTCCAACTCTCCTCTTTGGCTAGGTGAAATCTTCTTTGCAATTTCTACTACGTTATTATCATAAAAATAGATTCCTGGCACCACATAATTCGATTTTGGATTCTTCGGTTTTTCTTCAATACTTATCGCTTTGCCATTTTCATCAAATTCAACGACACCATACCTTTCTGGGTCATTAACACGGTACGCATAGATAACACCTCCATCTGGGTTAGTATTAGACTGTAAAAGTTTATTTAACCCAGAGCCATAAAAAATATTATCTCCAAGAATTAAAGCAACTTTGTCATTTCCAATAAATTCTTCACCAATAATAAATGCTTCTGCCAGTCCATTTGGTTTCTCTTGTGCAGCATATGAAAATGAGCAACCATATTTCTCTCCATCACCTAACAAGTCTTTAAATAATGGTAAATCTTTTGGTGTAGAGATTATCAAAATTTCATTAATTCCTGAATACATTAAAGTAGATAAAGGATAATAAATCATCGGCTTATTATAAATAGGCATCAATTGCTTACTTATTGATAAGGTAAGTGGATGTAACCGTGTTCCAGAACCGCCAGCTAAAATTATTCCCTTCATTTTTTACGTATTAAAATCTCTTTAATTAACTATTCCTACAAGTACATTTTTGAATAGTATTCTTGATACTCTCCCGATGTTACATTCTTTAGCCATTGTTTGTTTTCTAAATACCAATCAATCGTTTTTTCAAGGCCTTGCTCAAAAGTGACAGAGGGTTTCCACCCTAGTTCTGTGTTTATCTTACTGGCATCTATTGCATATCTTAAATCATGCCCTGGTCTATCCTTTACAAAACTTATGAGGTTTTGAGATGTTCCAACAGGATTATTCAATCTACTATCCATCTTATCACAGAGCAATTTTACCAAATCTAAATTCTTCCACTCATTAAACCCTCCAATATTATAGGTTTCTCGGTTGGTTCCTTTGTGGAATACTAAATCTATAGCTTCTGCATGGTCTTCAACATATAACCAATCTCTTGTGTAGTTTCCATCACCATATACTGGCAAAGGTTTTTTTTCGATTATATTATTGATAAAAAGCGGAATCAATTTTTCAGGAAAATGATTTGGACCATAATTATTAGAGCAATTAGAGATTACATAAGGTAAGTTATATGTTTCTCCATAAGACCTAACAAAATGGTCAGAACTAGCTTTTGATACTGAGTATGGCGAATTAGGATTGTAAGGTGTTTTCTCGGTAAAAAGACCTTCACTTTCTAAAGATCCATATACCTCATCCGTACTAATATGGTAAAAACGTTTACCTTCAAAATTGCTTTTCCATAAGTTTTTTGCTGCATTTAAAAGATTTACAGTGCCATAAATATTGGTCTTGACGAAAGCTAATGGGTCTTTTATAGAACGATCAACGTGAGACTCTGCGGCTAAATGGATTACTCCATCAAACTTGTATTCGTCAAAAACTTTATTTACAAAAGATGTATCAACAATATCTCCTTTTATAAAAGTATAGTTAGTAGCGTTCTCAATATCCCTTAAATTTTCTAAGTTGCCCGCATAAGTGAGCTTATCGAAATTAAAAATATGATATTGAG
>CAYGUZ010000092.1:0-7317 GCA_964353215.1 uncultured Flavobacteriaceae bacterium | reverse complement strand
GTATGGCATCAGCAGCATGCATAAAAATTGCAGGGGTTCCGGTAGAATTAAATGTTGCGGAAATTTTAGTTGCAATGATGGCACTTTTGCCAACGCCGGAGACTATTACCCTTCCTTTTGACGCTAAAATACACTTGGTGGCCGCTTCAAATTGAGAATCGAGATTCGAAATCAAATTTTTGATTGCATCCGCTTCATTTTCAATCGTTCTTTTGGCAATCGATAAAATAGACTTGTCGTTTTTCAAGGTAATATTGGGCTTATAATTGTATTCCTCAAAGATTGTCTTATCTTTAAGATTACAAAATTAAACAAACTATATTTTATAAATCGTGATGAAGGGTTCAATTATTGATTCCTTCGTTTAGAAATCTTTAAAATACATAACCTTTTAAATCTTTGTGTTTATTAGGTCGATTTAACAAATATCGGAACCCTCGTAATGAGTCTTATAACTTCGGATTTACATACTTCTTTAAAAAAATATTTTGGCTTTTCTAAATTTAAAGGGCTACAAGAACAGGTTATTTTAAACGTTCTTGAACGGAAAGACACTTTTGTGATAATGCCCACTGGTGGCGGAAAGTCTTTATGTTACCAGCTGCCGGCCCTAATGCAGAAAGGAACCGCAATTGTTGTTTCACCGCTGATAGCACTAATGAAAAATCAGGTAGATGCCATACGTGGTGTGTCTTCTGAACACGGTGTTGCCCATGTTTTAAATTCTTCCCTGACCAAAACAGAAGTAAGACAGGTAATGGAAGATATAACCAATGGTGTCACAAAGTTACTTTATGTAGCACCAGAATCTTTGACTAAGGCTGAATATGTTGATTTTTTAAGAACGATCACTATTTCATTCGTTGCTGTTGATGAGGCACACTGTATCTCTGAGTGGGGGCATGACTTTAGACCAGAATATAGAAATCTAAAAAGTATTATCGATCGTTTGGGGGATAACATCCCTATTATTGGTCTTACCGCTACTGCAACACCTAAGGTTCAAGAAGATATTATCAAGAATTTAGGCATGACCAATGCTAAGGTCTTTAAAGCTTCTTTTAACCGACCTAATTTGTTTTATGAAGTGCGGCCAAAAACGGTAAATGTTGACGCAGATATTATTCGTTTTGTAAAACAAAATCAAGGTAAATCAGGTATTGTGTACTGTTTGAGTAGAAAGCGTGTTGAAGAACTAGCTCAGACATTGCAGGTAAATGGGGTCAGCGCGGTGCCTTATCATGCCGGTTTTGATGCCAAAACACGCTCGAAATACCAAGACATGTTTTTAATGGAAGATGTCGATGTAGTTGTTGCGACAATAGCGTTTGGTATGGGTATAGACAAACCTGATGTACGATTTGTTATCCATCATGATATTCCTAAAAGTATAGAAAGCTATTATCAGGAAACTGGAAGGGCAGGACGTGATGGAGGAGAGGGCCATTGCCTTGCTTTTTATTCGTATAAGGATATAGAAAAGCTTGAAAAGTTCATGTCGGGCAAACCGGTTGCCGAACAAGAAATTGGCAATGCCTTATTGCAAGAAATTGTCGCTTACGCGGAGACATCAATGTCTAGGCGAAAATTTATTCTTCATTATTTTGGGGAAGAATTCGACGGTGAAAATGGTGAAGGTGCCGATATGGATGACAATGCGCGCAATCCAAAGAAAAAGGAAGAAGCTAAAGAGGAAGTAGTTAAGCTTCTCAAAGTGGTAAAAGGCACAAAAGAAAAGTTTAAGACCAAAGAAGTTGTGAAAGCATTGGTAGGTAAAACAAATGCACTGATTTCTTCACACAAAACGGATGAAAAGGAATTTTTTGGGTGTGGTGCCGATAATGATGAGAATTATTGGATGGCCCTAACAAGACAGGTGCTTGTAGCCGGATTACTTAAAAAAGAGATCGAACAATATGGGGTATTGTATTTAACTGATCAGGGAGAAGAGTTTTTAAAAACACCATCATCTTTTATGATGACCAAAGACCATGTTTATAGTGCCGAAAATAATGATGCTATAGTTACTGCCGCAAAATCTGCGGGAGCTGCAGCAGATGAAAATTTACTTAAACTTTTAAAGGACTTAAGAAAAAAAGAGGCCAACAAACATGAAGTTCCTCCGTTTGTTGTATTTCAAGATCCTTCATTAGATGACATGGCGTTGAAATATCCTATCTCTATCGAAGAATTGCTCAATATTCATGGGGTAGGAGAGGGTAAAGCTAAAAAATATGGAAAGCCTTTTTTGGCGCTCATAAGTACCTATGTAGAAGAGAACGATATCATACGACCTGATGATTTGGTCGTTAAAAGTACAGGTGCCAATTCTGGGTTAAAACTATATATCATTCAAAATGTGGATAGAAAATTGCCACTTGATGATATAGCTGCCGCAAAAGGACTCGAAATACCGCAACTGATTAAAGAGATGGAGCAAATCGTTTTTAGCGGAACCAAGTTAAACCTGGCTTATTGGGTAGACGAAGTACTTGATGAAGACCAACAAGAAGAAATTCATGAGTATTTCTTAGAGGCAGAATCTGACTCTATCGATGATGCGGTGGAGGAGTTCGATGGCGACTATGAAGAGGAAGAACTGCGATTGTATCGCCTTAAATTTATTAGCGAGGTTGCTAATTAAATAAAAAAAACCCGAAGTTCAACTTCGGGTTTTCTGTTTAAACTATTTAGTAAAACTAGTAATTGTTAAATTCTCCAGAGGTAAACATTGCAATTATAAACCCAAAGTAAATAATTACAAAAACTAGGGAGATTAAAGAAAGGGCAAGACCAATATAGGAAAGAATCCGACCTGTTTTTACATTGCTGTAATCACTATACTGATCCGGGTTCTCATTGTAGATTTTCTCTGCCGTTTTGGCCTTAGATAAGCCAATAATGCTAAAAATCGCTGCAAAAGGCCCACAGCAAACTAGAGACCCGACTATTGAAATAATTCCCATAGTCATAACAGTACTAGCTCCTGGTAATGGTTGTTGATTCATAATTATTCCTTATTGACCAAACATTTCTTCTATTGCTCTCTGCAATGCTTCAGGATCTTGCATTGTTTCCCATCCAAAGGTTGTGTAAATCCAAACCATGTACGCTAGGAATAAAACATTGAAGACAATACCTATAATTGCAAGTATGCGTCCAGTTTTAATATTATTGAAACCAGTGTAAAGTTCAGGATTCTCTTTATAAACTTTAGTTGCATTCCCTGCAAGTACTAAAGCTATTATGCCAAAGATTAAACCAATGATTCCATAGCAACAGCAAGTTACTATTGAAAGAATCCCAAAGACTATTATTAGCGTTGAATTAGGTAATTTTTGTTGTTCCATTCTTAAAGTATTTAGTTTAAAAGTTTAATTAAAAAGTTGATTAGTATTAAAGCAACACTAGAAATACTAAAACCGATGATCAACAGGTTTCCGTATTTTAAAGTAAATAACTTGTTTAAAATAAGTATTCCCATTAGCGGAATTAGGGTAAAGATTGCCGGATACATATGAAAAGCAGCTACAAACTCTCCTTTAAATAGCAATAAAACCGATCGTTGTAAACCACAACCGGGGCAATCGAGACCAAATAAACGCTTGTTTAAACAAGGTAACATATAGTCTTTAACGGCCAAAAAGTATATTGCTAAGCGGTAACTCATTTAAAATTTGGTTATTCGGGGTCAAAATACTATTATTTTTGAAATAGGGTTAGCAGTTAATTGTATTTTTTTGAACAAGTAATGCATACATTTAAGATAGGGGATAACGTTGAGGTTTTAGATGAGGCTATAAAAGGTCATGTTATTGGTGTCAATCAAAAGAACATTAAGATAGAAACTGACGATGGTTTTGAAATGGAGTACGAGTCTTCGCAATTAATAAAAATAGAGGGTAAGTTAAAAGTCACTAATTATGACGTGGCTTTGGTTAAGAAAAAGAAGGATATTCCAGTAAAAAGAAAAACTGTTATAATCAAACCTAAAGAACGTAATACTCCAAAGATGGAGGTTGATCTTCATATCCATCAATTAACAAATTCCACTCGAGGTATGAGTAATTTTGATATGCTCAACCTACAGTTAGAAACGGCAAAACGGCAACTGGAGTTTGCCATAAAAAAGCGCATTCAAAAAGTAGTTTTTATACATGGTGTTGGCGAAGGTGTTTTGAAAGAGGAGTTAATATACCTTTTTAAGCGATATGAAAATGTAGAATATTACGATGCAGAATATAAAAAATATGGCTTAGGGGCTACCGAAATTTACATTTATCAGAATAACAACTAGTTAGTAGTTTCAATAGTTTCAAACTCATTCGTAGTAAGGTCAATAATACTTTCACCCGCAGTATTTGTAATAATAATACCTTCTAATTGTATCGTATGGATAAAGGTTACGGAGTCTGTGGTGGTGGTTGTAATAAGAACCCTACCTTCACTCGCCTCGATTTCTTCTATAACATTTGGTGTGGCCGGTGGTATATCGTCGCAGAAATAACCAGAAGTGATGGTTTCGTCAAAAAGACGATACGTTAATTTTGAATTTCTAGGTATGTCACTGGTAATAACTTCTGTTGAAACCTCATTGCGCAATAATCCTTCCCCCAATTGAAGAATTAAAGCTTCATCACCGTCAATCTTGAAAAAAAGTCGAGTACCGATAGATAAGGTTTCACAGTTTTGGGCTGCTACGTCATCAAAATCGATAGCTTCAATTTGTAAGTCCCCATCACTGCAGGAAAAAACCACTACTCCTATAATTAGTACAAATAACTTTTTCATCGTTTCAAATTTAAAGTAATTCCATTTGAATAGGGTGATGGTTTAATCTGTTTTTGGAAATAATTAACCTTATTAAGTTATTTTTGCCTACGTAATTCTTAAGATAGTTAATGCAAAAAGTTTATTTAGATAATGCCGCTACGACCCAGCTTCGCCCTGAAGTAATTGCTAAAATGCAAGTAGCTCTAGACGTTTATGGCAACCCTTCATCTACCCATAGCTTCGGAAGGTCTGCAAAAACCGGTATTGAAAAAGCACGTAAAACAATTGCTAAGTATCTTAATGCGCATCCTGCTGAGATTATTTTTACTTCTGGCGGTACAGAGGCCGATAATATGATTTTAAGATGTGCGGTTCGTGATCTAGAGGTCAAGACCATTATCACTAGTAAAATTGAGCATCATGCCGTATTATATACTGCCGAAGAACTTGAAAAAGAATTCGGTATCGAGTTATGGTTCGTGGATTTAGATGATTGTGGAAACCCTAGAATTGAGCATTTAGAAGAGTTGCTTAAAAAGAATGATTCGAAGAAGTTGGTCAGTTTAATGCATGTTAACAACGAGCTGGGCAATTTATTGGATATTGAAGCCGTATCGAATCTGTGTAAAAATTGTGATGCATTGTTGCATTCAGATACTGTTCAATCGGTTGGTCATTTTGAATGGAATCTTGAAGAGACCAAAATTGATTTTTTAACCGCTGCAGCTCATAAGTTTCACGGGCCGAAAGGTGTCGGTTTTGCTTTTGTACGAAGAAATTCAGGCTTAAAACCATTCATCTTCGGGGGAGCGCAAGAGCGCGGGTTTAGGGCCGGTACGGAGTCTTTTCATAATATAATCGGTTTAGAGGAAGCCTTTGTGCAAGCTTATGATAATCTAGAACGTGAAAAAAAGTATGTTTCTGGTTTAAAGCAATACTTTACAGCACAAGTTAAAAAAGAACTGCCCGGAGCCAAGTTCAATGGACTTTCAGGAGATATGGATAAAAGCACCTATACCTTGGTCAATGTTTGTCTGCCTTTTAGTCAAGAAAAATCGCAAATGCTTTTATTTCATTTAGATTTAAAAGGAATAGCATGTTCTAAAGGTAGTGCATGTCAATCAGGGAGCGATAAAGGTTCTCACGTGCTTACGGAGATTTTATCAGATGATGATTTAGCTAAGCCTTCTTTGCGTTTTTCATTTTCTAAGTACAATACTAAAGAAGAGTTAGATTATGTTATTGGCGTTCTAAAGGAATTTTCGAACGATTAATTCTTGCGTTTTTTTCGTTTTTTCTCTTTATCGTAAGGAAACTTTTTGGTGGCGAGTTTCATCATTCTATCGATAAGCTCAGTAGTATTTTTACCGGTTTTCTTTGTTATCTCCTTTTCATACTTCCAAAGTAATTTGCCCGATGCACCATCGCTAATTTTGACCCCAATTCTACCATAATCGGCATCACCACTGAAATAATCTAAAAATTTGAAATCTGTTGGCACACCTTTTGAAAGCAAAATATTCAAATCAAGATTACCACTAATAATGCCATCAACCTTTAAAATATCTGACAACTGTTTTACTGTGTAGATATCAATATTCTCATAGGTGATGTTGTTTTGAGCCAAAATCGCGTTGGTGTTTTTAATGTTCTGAAATTCTACATTGAATTTTTTACGCTTTTTTCTTCTAGAAAAATAAGTCTCTAGAGCATCTTGAACTGCATAACCTTCACGTTCGGCCAACTTTATTTTTTCTTCTTTAGACAAAGTTTGTTTTAGTTCTAATTTGGCTATAAATGGCACTATGGCCAAGACTTCATGATTTTCACTTAACTGATCGAACCTGCTATTCTCATAGATGTTCTTTTGTGAAAAGGCTTGAAAGCCTAGCAGCATTGCTATGAAGAGAAGTATTTTTTTCATAATTGTTTTAAAACCGCATATTGAATTTAAGATTCAAGACACGTGAAGTCAAAAAATTTGGTACCGCAAATTGCCTTTGGGTGTCTGCATCTCTAACCCAGGTATTGGTAATGGAGTTTTGATTATTGAACAAATTAAATATTTCGAAACCTAGACTAAATTCTTTGAATTTATGTAACCAATGCCCTTTGGGATGCAAATTTGTATTATCAACAAAAATATAGGAAATTCCTAAATCCGCCCGTCTATAATCTCTTAATCTATTCTGAAAATCGTATGGGTCGGCATTGTTGGGAGAACCACCAGGGGTTCCTGTGTTATAAACCAAATTTAAATATAACTTCAAATTAGGAATGGTGGGCATGTAATCTTGAAATAACAGACCGAATTTAAATCGCTGATCGGTGGGTCTCGAAATGTAACCTCGATCAGCACTATTTTCCTCTGTTCTCAAATATCCTAGACTTAACCATGATTCCGCACCAGGAACAAAGGCACCATTCAGCCTAAAATCGAATCCATAGGCAAAAGCTTCAGCATTGTTGTTGGCGGCGTAACGTAATCTTACATCTTCAACGGTATACGTGTTTACATCGGATAGTTTTTTATAATAGGCCTCA
>CAYGUZ010000091.1:241-7318 GCA_964353215.1 uncultured Flavobacteriaceae bacterium | reverse complement strand
CCTCGTCCGTTAGTTCGACCGCTTTTTTCTCAGGTCGCATTTGCGGGAAGAACAATACCTCTTGAATAGAGGAATTGTTGGTCATTAACATTACCAATCTATCAATGCCGATGCCAATACCCGAAGTAGGGGGCATGCCATATTCTAAGGCTCGCAAGAAGTCTTGATCGATAAACATAGCTTCATCGTCACCCTTTTCTGATAGTTTTAACTGGTCTTCAAAACGTTCGCGTTGATCAATGGGGTCATTCAGCTCCGAATAGCAATTGGCCAATTCTTTTCCGTTTACCATTAATTCAAAACGCTCTGTCAATGCAGGGTTATCACGGTGTTCTTTTGTCAACGGGCTCATTTCTTTTGGATAATCCATGATGAAGGTCGGCTGTATGTAATGGTGTTCACATTTCTCTCCAAAAATTTCATCAATCAATTTACCAACGCCCATCGTTTCATCAACTTCGATACCCAAACTTTTGGCAACTTCCCGTAATTCATTTTCATCCATTCCGGTAACATCATGCCCTGTATGGGTTTTTATGGCTTCCAAAATGGGTACTCTGGCATATGGCGCCTTAAATTCGATTTCATTATCACCTACAGTAACTTTAGAAGTGCCGTTAGCGTCTACAGCAATTTTCTCTAATAACTGTTCGGTAGTTTCCATCATCCAATGGTAATCTTTATAGGCAACGTAAAGTTCCATTACCGTAAACTCAGGATTATGGGTGCGATCCATTCCTTCATTTCTAAAATCTTTAGAAAACTCATAAACACCATCAAAACCACCCACGATTAACCTTTTTAGATACAGCTCGTTTGCAATTCTTAGGTACAAAGGAATATTTAACGCATTATGATGGGTTAAGAATGGTCTTGCCGCGGCGCCTCCGGGAATAGGCTGTAGTATAGGTGTTTCAACTTCTAAATAACCACGTTCATTATAAAATTCACGAATGCTGTTTGTGATTTTAGTACGCTTGATAAAGGTTTCTTTCACTTTCGGGTTCACTACCAAATCAACATAGCGTTGACGGTAACGCATCTCTGGGTCATTGAATTCATCGTAAGTATTACCTTCTGCATCGACCTTAGGTAATGGTAGTGGGCGTAAGGCTTTACTGAGCAATGAAAAGTTTTTCACCATCACCGTTTTCTCACCTACTTGGGTAGTAAAGAGCACACCTTCAATACCAATGATATCGCCAATATCCAATAATTTTTTGTAGACATCATTGTATAGTGTCTTGTCTTCGCCAGTACATATTTCGTCTCTGTTGAAATAGACCTGAATACGACCTTCACTGTCTTGTAATTCTGCAAAGGAGGCTTTTCCCTGTATTCTTCTAGACATCAATCGACCAGAAATTACGACCTGCTTGCCTTCAGAAAAGGCATCTTTTATGCTTTTTGACGTAGCATCTACAGGATATAACGCCGCTGGGTAAGGGTCAATACCCATTTCCCTAAGCTTGGTTAGTTTTTCTCTACGTACGATTTCTTGTTCCGATAACTGCATTGACTAAAAATTAAAGCGCAAAATTACACTTTTGCGCTTTAATTATAAGCATGTGGGTACGCTCACTTTGATGAATAGTTGGGTACGTAAGTTTCTCCGCTCAAAATAGCCAGTATATCTTCTTCTAATGAAGCTATAGGGCTTTCAACAATACGATTCACTTCTTTACCGTTTTTAAGGAAAATCAAAGTAGGAACTTTAATAATATTCAGGCCTTTTTCTTCCCCACCAGGGCTCTTTTTGTAAAAGCCTTTTCTTCTATCCAGAGCTATGATTTCAAGATTTTTTAGTGGAAATTTTGCTTCTTTTAAAATTTTGATGATTCTTGGTGTTTCTCTTTTGCTGTCGCCGCACCAAGTTCCTAGAAACAGCTTGATATTGTAGTCTCCGATTGATTTTTTCATCATTTTGGTCAATGATTTATCTACCGCATAGTTGTTGTATGATGGTGTAAACCACGCTTCGTAGGGTTCGCTTTGAAGTCCTTCTAAATTGATAGGGCCTACCAAAAATTGAAGTCCTTTTTCAGTTTTAATTTCTTGATTGATTTTTTGGGAGTTGCCAAGGGTTGAACTCAATAGCAAAACAAAAAGAAAATATTTTTTCATGATTTCTAGATTTAAATCCAAAAATCAGGCTTGAGTGGTATTAAAAGAAGCTTTGTCGGGTTGAAATAGGTACTAGACCCCCGGTTGATTTTAAGTTTTACAGTAGGGTTTTAATTTCTTCTCGTGAAGAAACATGTAGTTTTTTATAGAGACTGTTTATATGTGTTTTGACAGTACTTAGGCTAATAAAAAGTTCGTTGGCAATTTCTTTGTTTGATTTTCCTTCTGCTATTTTAACCATGATAGTTCTTTCTTGGGAGGTTAGCGCATCAAAAGGGTTCTTCTTTTTGTTTCGTTCACGCCTTTTAAAATTGAAATACGCCACTTGAATTATCAAAAAGAGGAGCCCTCCCCATAACAAATAGGGCCAAAAAGAGCTTCTTGCATTTTTATCGGTATGGTTAACAAGCATTTTATCTGCTTCAAGTTCATTTTGAAACTGAGATGTGAAAGAAGCATTTGCGTATCTGCTATTAAGCCTTAAAGCCAATTCTTCGTAGTAAGGACTGATTTTAACATCGCTCAAATAAAACGAATGTGTTTCGTTGCCCCGGTCAGAAAGAAAGTCATAAATATAGAGTTCGGCGAGCGGCTCATCGTTTGCTTCTCCAAATTCTTTAAAAGTTCTGAACCATTTTCGAAGATTAAGTGACTCATTGGCTTCACTATTATAAGTCATAAAATCAAGGATCATTTCTTCTTTCAGACCTTCAATTTCGAGCAAAAGATCAGAACTTTTATTGGTGGAGGCTATTTCGCATAAAGCTTGGTCGTTACTAAGTAAAGGAAAATTAATACTATCTCCCTTTTTGGCTATAAATAAAACACGTTGTGTATTATAGCAATCCTTTAGAAAATGACTCCCTCCTGAGTTTGTTTCATTGCATCCATCAATATGTATGCTATAGATTCTGTTTTGAGGTGAGAGGTTATCCCCTTCAAAAGTAAAATATCCAAGGCTGTCGGTTTTTGTTTCTTTTAGTATCTGATCTCCATATACGCGAGAAGATTTTCTGTAGTTCTCTATCAAAGAAAGGTATACAGATTGATTTTCATACCCTTCGGTCACTTCACCGGTAAACTGATATTGTGCCTTAACGAGCATAATATTAGCACAAAACACAAATAGAAGTATTTGCTTCATTGGTTAAAAATAATGGAATTTAATGTAACAATTTCAAGATTAAAGAGACTGATGTTATACATCAATCAAAAATCAAAGAATGAGTTTCTGGAGAGTACTTTTAGCTATTTTATTTCCGCCCTTATCTGTTATCGGAAAAGGTTGTGGTTCTTTTTTAATTGTTTTACTTTTAACCTTTTGCGGATGGGTTCCCGGGGTTATCGCTGCACTTGTAATTCTGAATAATACCAACTAAAGTAAAGTCTTAACTAGGCTGTTCGTATCTTTGGAGTATGAATAAGAAAGTCCTGCTACAAGACTTAGGAAATAAAGATTATAAAGAGACTTGGGACTACCAAGAACTACTTTTCAAACAAATTCTAGACCTAAAAATCAAGAATAGGAGAGAGGGATTGCAGCTGGTAACTCCCAATCATTTTCTTTTTGTAGAGCATCTCCACGTGTATACTTTGGGTAAAAGCGGAGACATGAATAATCTGCTAGTTGACGAGGCGAAGCTCAAAGAAAAAGAAGCTGCTTTCTACAAGATAAATAGGGGAGGAGACATTACTTATCATGGCCCAGGGCAAATTGTCGGCTATCCTATTCTAGACTTAGATAATTTCTTTACAGATATTCACAAATACCTCCGTTTCTTGGAAGAAATGGTGATTTTAACCTTAGCTGATTATGGCTTGAAGGCAGAACGCTCTAAAGGTGAAACCGGAGTTTGGTTGGATGTAGGTACCCCCTTTGCACGTAAGATTTGTGCTATGGGTGTCAGGGCTTCACGATGGGTTACAATGCATGGATTTGCATTAAATGTAAATACAGATTTAGGTTATTTTGATTTGATGATTCCTTGCGGAATTAAAGACAAGGCCGTAACCTCTTTAAATGTAGAACTTGGTCAACCAAAGGTTGATATGGAAGAGGTGAAACAAAAGCTGCTTCGGCATTTTGAAGAGCTTTTTGAGGCTTCGATTATAAAAGAGAAAACCTCGATGTAAACCGAGGATTTTTCTTCTTTTACTTACTGTATTTTGTAAGTTGGGTGCTGCCAATCAGTTTCCCATTTTTGTTGTAGCTCTCTTGCTTAATCATGCCAACACCTTCGGCAAACCATACCCTTGACGGAAAAGATTGGTTTACCATCATAGCTTTTACATTGTTATCGGTATATATGACATAGCAATCAAAAGTGCCAGCGGAAGTGGTTACACTTTCTTTTTTCTCAACTTTTCGGTTGACCAAATCTATTGTTGTATTGATATTAACGCCACTCATGCTAATCTTTAAGGTGACGTTCGCATCGGATAATTGTTGGCCGACGTTAAGGTTGTTCGGTAGTTCTAAATCTGTGCCTGAGATATCCATTTCCATATCTTTGTATTGTTCGAGCATAGTTGTTGGCACCAAAGACTCATAGTCTACCTTTACCATATTACCTGTACAGGTAAACTCATAGTCAGTTTTATAAATCTCTTTGCCTTTTTTGTCATTCAGTTCCATAGCCATGGTCGCAGAAGTGTTTTCTCCAAGAGTTGAAACATTGGTAACCTGATATGATGCGGTTCCATCAGATTTTCCTTTTCGATCATAGTTGGTGTATTCAAATGAAGCCCCCTCGATCATCGGGTAGTATTTGCTGCAATTCGCTTGACTTAGTCCGAATTGAACGAAAAATAGCGATAGTAGTGATACAATAGTTAGTCTTTTCATTTTCATGTATTTGATTGAATAATATACAAAGACTTACTTACAGTTTTCCGCTAAATATGTATATGTTGCAGTAAAAAATGTATAGAAAGGGCTAATTCATCTTGTAAACAATAATGCTGTTTTCTTGGTCTTTAGCAACAAGTTCCAATTTTTTGTCACCATCCATATCAACCATGTCTATCATAGAACTTCCATATACTGGAAAGTTCGAAATGGGTTTGGCCTGGCTATCGTACAAGTATATTTTTTGATTTTGAATATCGGTAACAGCTACATATATTTTATCGTAGATATAGAAAATTTTAGGCGCAGTGTACACTCCCAGTTCGAGTTCAACTTTTTTACCTTTAATGCTTAAGATATTGTCGTTCATCAAAACCAAGGTTTTGCTGGTCGCATACATGCCATGGTCTCGATTTAGATTAAAATTTGTGGCTATTACCTTTCCTTTGGTATCAATTTGATGCAAAACACCTTTTTTATCGGTTAAAGAAAATTTGTTCTTGTAGAGAAAGATTCCATTGTCTGAAAAGTCAATTTTGTTAGCGACCTTAACCCTATCCTGCCCCGCTCGATGTCTTATTTTAAGGCTGTTGTTTTCTAGCTTAAAGAGCAAGTAATCCTTTTTGTTTATTTGAAAATGTTCTGGGGCAGCAATAATAGAGTTTTCGGCTTCCTTATAGGTAAAACCATCAACGATATCTCCTTTACTGTTGTACATAAAGACTTTTCTGCCTTGGGTAACCAAAAAGCGATAGTTCTTGTTTTTGTCATAATCAAAAACCGCAAGAGGATTCAAATTTCCACCTTCATAGGTTTTACGAAAAGGTTTTACTTCTTCCCCATTTCTATCTAATATCAAAAATTGACTATTGGTACAGAATGCAAGTTGCAATCTTCCATTTTTATAAATATCAACTTGATGAATTTTGCCTCGTATTTTGCCATCTAATTGTTTTTTCCAAAGCACTTTGCCATCAGAAGAAATGAGGTATAAAAAATTGTCCTTATCCTGAACGACAACTTCTTGCTTATTCGTACGATGGTTTTTCACAAACTGAGGGTCGGTTGCCAGGTCTGTATCAAGCGCAACAGTAAAAAGTGGACTTACGGAATTCGTTGTAATCTCTTTTTTGGTTTTGGAAGCTACCATATTTAAGTGGTAAAAATTCGTGTCCGCAACTAGCTGGGCTGCAAAAGTATATTCAGAGAAATCTATATTTTTGACATCTTTATAGAGTTGTGAGGAGAAATCTAATTCCAAGAAATTCTGCAATCCTTTTTCATTGGCGATAAATAATAATGAAGATTCATTGGCAAGAGATGACTTTGCAGAAAAATAAGCCTCTGTCGTATTAAAGGTAGTTCCACTTTTAGTATTCGCTATGATGCTCTGCAAAACTTCTTTTTTTGAAGCGAACACAAAAGAGTTGTCCAGTACACTGTAAAAATTAGACTCAAAATCTTTCACCAAAGGCTCGAACCCCGAAGAAATAAAGTTTTGATTGGTTAAGGCAATGATTTCGACTCCCTGATAACTAGACGAACCAATACTAAATTGATCTATAGATGTTATCAAATTATCAACACCAAAAGAGTTAAGAACTACAGCTTTTTCTTTATTAAGGTAAATTATACCTACTTCTTCTATGGTGTTGAATAAGGTATCTCTTTCTTGCGCTCTGTCTAAATATTCTTTTTGGTTTGCTGTAAAGGTCTCGTGGTTGTTAAAACTAAAGGATAAAATGGCATCGGTATTTTTAGGGGCAATAGTTGAAACTCTTTCGGTTACCGGCAGGGTGCCTTTAAAAAGATTTACGAAATTTTGTATGGAGTCATTGGCAATTGCTATGCCACTTAAAGAAGCTTTATTTGGATCGGTACTAAAATCAACGGAAATCCAATTTGAGAAAGTACTTATTGCCTTATCATGATTCTCATTCTTTAAATTACCAGAAAGTAAACTGGCACCTTTTTTTAGATTTACAATTATGGTTGCGGATTTCGTATTGTCCGATGTATCAAAAAGTTTTCTTAGTTCATCGGAAACTTTTTTGTTTTTGCCAATTCGAATAAAATTTTCTAAAAGCATTTGAGAAGAACTTGCA
>CAYGUZ010000091.1:0-231 GCA_964353215.1 uncultured Flavobacteriaceae bacterium | reverse complement strand
GTGCTGTACCTAAAGTATATTTTTTAACTGTTTCGGTTTCATAAATAAAGCTTTCAACCGATTTGTTTGTGGTTTTTTCGAGGTCAAAAAAATCAGGATTTTTGTCAGAAACGAACAAAAACTCAAAATTATCCTTTCCCAGTTCATAAAAACCAATCACACACCTTGCCGAAGGATTTAAAAGATTGACACCATCTACTCTTTTCGCAACAGTATTGAACAGTTTTGTTT
>CAYGUZ010000090.1:0-7410 GCA_964353215.1 uncultured Flavobacteriaceae bacterium | reverse complement strand
TCCGCTTTTGGTGGTATCCTCATAAGCAATACTGAAATAGACTTGGCCACCGCGGAAGAAATTCATCAACTTTTTTGTGAGGTTGTAATTGCGCCTAGTTATTCTGATGAAGCCCTTGCCGTTTTAAAAGGAAAAAAGAACCGAATTATCCTAATTCAAAACGAAGTCAAACTTCCTGAGACAATAGTTCGCACTTGTCTTAACGGTATTTTGGTTCAAGATAAAGACCACAAAACAGATACGCCGGCAGATTTGGCCTACGCAACCGATAAGAAACCGTCAGCGCAACAATTAGAAGACTTATTGTTCGCCTCTAAATTATGCAAGCATACCAAAAGTAATACCATTGTACTTGCAAAAAACAAACAACTATGTGCCAGTGGTACCGGGCAAACTTCGCGTGTAGATGCTTTAAATCAAGCCATACACAAGGCTAGTTCGTTCAATTTTGATTTGAATGGTGCCGTTATGGCGAGTGATGCATTTTTTCCGTTTCCAGATTGTGTTGAAATAGCCCACAAAGCCGGAATTAAAAGTGTCATACAGCCAGGAGGATCCATTAAAGATCAATTAAGTATCGATTATTGTAATGAAAATGGGCTTTCAATGGTAATGACCGGTACTCGTCATTTTAAGCATTAATTTTACTACTTTTGGCGATAAATTTTACCGTTAATCCGATAAACAAAAACTTTTATGGGCTTTTTTGACTTTATGACCGAAGAGATTGCCATTGACCTTGGTACGGCAAACACTTTAATTATTCATTTAGATAAGGTAGTAGTCGATAGTCCTTCCATAGTAGCTCGTGATAGGGTTTCAGGAAAAATCATTGCAGTTGGTAAAGAAGCCAACATGATGCAAGGTAAGACCCATGAAAATATAAAAACCATTCGTCCACTTAAAGATGGGGTTATTGCGGATTTTGATGCATCTGAAAAGATGATCAACATGTTCATTAAGAACATTCCTGCATTAAAGAAAAAATGGTTTCCGCCAGCCTTGCGAATGGTCATTTGTATTCCTTCTGGAATTACCGAAGTAGAAATGCGCGCGGTACGTGAATCTGCTGAACGCGTAAATGGAAAAGAAGTTTATCTTATTCATGAGCCAATGGCCGCGGCAATTGGTATCGGTTTAGATATCATGCAGCCAAAAGGAAACATGATCGTGGATATAGGTGGTGGTACTACCGAAATAGCAGTTATTGCCTTAGGTGGTATTGTTTGTGATAAATCGGTAAAAATTGCGGGTGACGTTTTTACGAACGATATCATTTATTACATGCGCACGCAACACAACCTTTACGTCGGTGAGAGCACCGCGGAAGCTATAAAAATAGAAATTGGTTCTGCGACCGAAGACTTACAGTCTCCCCCAGATGATAAATCCATTCAAGGACGTGATCTGCTAACCGGTAAACCAAAACAAGTTCACGTTTCATATAGAGAAATTGCAAAAGCATTGGATAAGAGTATTTTACGCGTAGAAGATGCCGTAATGGAGACCTTATCGCAAACTCCTCCCGAGTTGGCTGCCGATATATACAATACAGGTATTTATCTCGCCGGTGGTGGTTCAATGCTGCGTGGATTGGATAAAAGGCTATCGCAGAAAACGGATCTTCCTGTTTATATAGCAGAAGACCCTTTAAGAGCTGTAGTACGAGGAACGGGCATTGCACTTAAAAATCTTGAGCGTTATAAAAACATCTTGATAAAATAATAAAAAAGGTCTTAGGGCTTATTTCTTTGAACTCAAACAAAAGAATTGAATGCAACGGATTATCAATTTTATCCTAAGCAACAGAAATGCATTTCTTTATGCCTTTCTACTATTCATATCTTTAATACTTACATTTCGCTCTCATTCATTTCATCAATCAAAAGCCTTTAATTCTTCGAAAAGGTTAACAGGAAATGTATATGAGACCTCTACTAATATTACGTCATACTTCAATCTAAAAAAAGAAAATAAAAGCCTGGTCGAAGAGAATAGAAGATTGAGAGAACAATTATTCAATGTAAAGATTTCAAATTCGATTAGCTTAGATAGTTCTGCTTCTAACTTTGATGTCGTTAATGCTCAAGTCATTAAAAATAGTTATACCTCTCCAAGAAATTACCTCACGATCAATAAAGGGAAAAAACAAGGTATTGACCAAGATATGGGGGTCATTACCACAAAAGGCATATTGGGTATCGTCGAAAACACTTCAACCAACTTTTCTACCGTACAGAGTATTTTAAACACAAAGTCTAACATAAATGCTAAAATTAAGAATACCGATTACTTCGGCTCTTTAGTTTGGAATGGAAATGATTACACCACCGTTCAGTTAACCGATATTCCTAGATTGGTGCCGGTTGCTATTGGAGATACCATAGTAACGGGAGCAATGTCAAGTATTTTTCCTGAGAATATTCCGATAGGTATTATTTCAGCATTTAATCTTAACGATGCAAAAAGTTTTTACAATATTGATATTCAGCTTTTTAACGACATGGCCAATGTTAAGAACACCTATATCATTCGCAATAAGAACAGAGAGGAAATCATTGAATTAGAAGCACGTACAGACAATGTTCAATAATACTATCGTCTTAAATAGCGTACGATTTATCCTTCTTGTGTTAGCACAAGTATTGATCTTTAATCATATGAATTTCATGGGGGTAATAAATCCTATGATTTATATCATTTTCTTGTATTGGTATCCATTACGCGAAAATATTGCGGTCTTTTTACTAGTGAGTTTTTTATTAGGCTTCACTATTGATTTCTTTTCCGATACTATGGCGATTCACTCAGCGGCAACTGTAACAGTGGCCTTTGCTAGACCTGTTCTTATGCGCTTTTGTTTTGGAGCGAATTTTGAGTTTCAAGGATTTACATTCAAAAATACCACCAGGGTTCAGCGAATGACCTTTTTAAGCTTATTAACTGTATTTCATCATTTCATATTCTTTTCGCTAGAACTTTTAAGTTTCTCACATTTCCTGCTAATTTTGAAAAAAGTATTTATGACGGGGATAGCTACTTTTTTGATTTGCTTACTGTTAAGTTCACTTTTTGCAAAAGAAACCGAATAAAAGAGACTAACTTCCGTTATAGAATTAATTGCGGTCAATGAAAAAATTATTACTCTCATCCATAATAATTATAATAGGAATCACCTTTTTAGGTAGACTATCCTACATGCAATTATTTAGCTTTTCACCAAATCAAATTTTAGAAGACCCTGCGATTAAAATTGTTTACGATTATCCCGAACGAGGCTATATATATGATCGAAACGGCGAGCTTCTAGTTGGTAATCAACCGGCCTATGATGTCATGGTTATCCCTAGAGAGACAAAAGCATTGGACACCCTTGAATTCTGCGATCTATTGGGATTAAAAAAAGAAGAATTCATCTCAAAAATGAAGAAAGCGAGGCGGTATTCCCCTCGTTTACCTTCGGTTTTGGTAGCACAATTGTCTAAAGAAGACTTCGCCCGACTACAAGAGAAAATGCGAAAGTATACAGGTTTCTACATTCAGAAAAGATCGCTTAGAGATTATGTCACCAATAGCGCTGCAAACGTTTTAGGATATATTAGTGAAGTAAATGAAAGTGATTTAAGGGTAAACCCTTATTATGCTGCCGGAGAACTAAAGGGCAGAACAGGAATCGAAAAACAGTATGAAGATGTTTTGCGAGGGCGAAAAGGCGTAAAGTACATACAAAAAGATCGTTTTAATCGTGATATTGGTAGATTTAAAAATGGTAAGCTTGATACGCTGCCAGAATTAGGAACAGAAATACATATTACCATAGACAAAACGCTACAGGAATATGGAGAACGTTTAATGCATGGTAAACGTGGCGGAATTGTTGCCATAGAGCCTTCCTCAGGCGAAATTTTAACAATGATTTCCGGTCCAACCTATGACCCTGATCTTTTAGTAGGCAGAGAACGCTCTAAAAATTATACAAAATTACATTACGACAGTATTGCTAGACCAACATGGGACCGTTCTATTTTAGCGGAGCCCTCGCCAGGCTCCCCGTTTAAAACACTAAACGCTTTAGCTGCACTGCAAGAAGGTGTAATTCAACCTGACACAAAATTTAGATGTTACAACGGTTTTTATGTTGGTAAGAACAAAAAAGGATGTCATTGTGGGGGCGGCGTACGTGACCTGAACTCTGGCATATTCAATTCTTGTAACGCCTATTTTGCCGGTACCTTTAGAAAGATATATGGCAAGTACAAAACAACAGATGAAGGTATGGATGCCTGGGAAAAACATATGAAAAGCTTTGGACTTGGAGATTATTTAGGAACTGACCTACCTACAGGTCGACCAGGTAGAATACCAAACAAAGCCTATTATGATAGAGCCTATGGTGATGGCAGGTGGGCCTCATCATTTATAATATCCAATGCTATTGGCCAAGGTGAGGTAGCCGCTACTCCGATTCAACTGGCAAATATGACCGCTGCAATAGCCAATCGAGGATTCTTTTATACCCCACATATCATTAAACAAATCGGCAATAATAGTACCATTGACCACATATATACGCAGCGACGCTATACTACTATAGATAAAGAGCATTTTGAACCTGTAGTAAATGCAATGACAAATGTTTACAAATACGGAACTGCAAAATGGCTTCGAGTTCCCGGAATTGAAATTGCCGGAAAAACAGGTACCGTAGAAAATTTCACCCGAATTGATGGGGAGCGGGTACAGTTAACAGATCATTCCATTTTTGTGGCATTCGCACCGGTCAAAAACCCTAAAATAGCCTTAGCAGTTTATATAGAGCATGGGTATTATGGAGGGAGATACGCGGGGCATATTGCCTCTTTGCTTATTGAAAAGTATCTAAAAGGTGAGATTACCCGAACCGATTTGGAAAAAAAGATGTTGGAGAAAACCTTAGAACATGAGTATGCTAAACCATTAAGTGGTGAGCCATTTAAGATAAATGAATATGTCTGGTAATAGTATGCTAAGACGTATAGATTGGTTAACCGTTTTCTTTTATGCCTTATTGGTTTTCTTTGGCTGGATAAATATCTACAGTACAACCTTATCTGATACTTCACTATCTCTTTTTGACACCTCGACACTATATGGAAAACAGTTATTTTTTATAGGGATCAGCTTTGCTGCCATATTGGTAATTCTATTCGTAGACACCAATTTTTTTGAGCGTTTTTCCGGTGTATTTTATGTCATAGGGCTGATTCTACTTGTGGGATTATTTCCTTTCGGAAAAGTAATCGGAGGTGCCAAATCATGGTTTGACCTAGGTTTTATGAATCTACAACCCTCGGAGTTCGTAAAAGTGGCCGCGGCTTTGGCATTGGCAAAATACTTAGCGGATATTCAAACCGATATCAAAAACAGAAAACATCAATTCTATGCCATCTTAGTAATCCTAATTCCTGTTTTATTGGTATTACCACAACCAGACCCTGGAAGCGCACTGGTTTTCTTTGCCTTATTCTTTGTTCTTTTTAGAGAAGGCCTGCCTATCTATTATTTGGGCCTTGCGCTACTGTTTATAGCTCTTTTTCTATTTACGCTTATGTTCGGTACAATTTGGGTAGCAATTGGCTTAGGTATGCTGGTATCGCTCTTTTTTTTCTTTAAAAGACCTGATTTAAAAATACCAACATTACCGCTTGTCGTTTTTATAATAGGATGCCTAGTTGTTTCGCTTTCCGTCAACTTTGTGTTTAACAATGTTTTCGAGCAACGACACCGAGACCGTTTTGGACTTTGGCTTAATTTAGAAAAAGACCCTGTAAAACTAGAGCAAATCAAGAAAACTATTGGTTACAACACCTACCAAGCAGAAAAAGCCATTGAGTCCGGCGGTTTTTTTGGCAAGGGCTTTCTTGAAGGTACAAGAACTAAAGGAGATTTTGTACCAGAACAACATACAGATTATATTTTTAGTTCAGTCGGCGAAGAATGGGGTTTTATTGGCACATCACTAGTCATTATAATTTTTACTTTTTTCTTTTTAAGATTGGTTCAGATAGCTGAGCGACAGAAAAGACAGTTTAGTAGAATGTATGGTTATGGTATAGTCGCTATTCTACTGATACACTATTTTATAAATATTGGCATGGTTATCGGCATACTCCCAACTATCGGAATTCCCTTGCCCTTTTTTAGCTATGGAGGTTCAGGATTGTTATTTTTTACCGCTATGTTGTTTATCTTTTTGAAGTTCGATGCTTCAAGACTGAATGAGGGTATTTAAAATTTCCATCCTTTTTTTGAAATCTTTTTTTCGAATTCCTGTTGTAATTCTTCAGATTGTTGGTGAAAAAAATCTATCCCTGTTCTTGCTTCTAAAGCATCAATAGAAATTATAAAATCAGTTAATGGTTTGCCGCTCTCTTCATGTGGAAACAAGAAGGCAAGTGCCTGTATTTCTTTATTCCTTTTTCGAAAGACCACTTTATAAAATGAGTTAGGTACATCCACATCCTCGTCTCCTATCTCCTCCAATCCTTTTTCCAACACACCCCCAGTTATCACGTACAAATCCCCATCTTTCTTGCACCATTGACGCACCTGTTGTTCCAACCGATTCCAAATACCTGCATTAAAGTCTTTCTTTTGCGGTGAAATATTACTAGTGTAAAAAGTCTCATTATAAGCATATTCTGAAAATCGTCTGTCACCAGCGGGACACAAATGACCCCTGTCATAGCCAGAGTTCTTATAGTTTCTCCAGTCAGCAGATTTTGATTTTACCCTTGGGTCTTCTATAAAATAAGGCCTTCTTCTATCATCATAGGTTAAATGGTCTTTTTTTAGCTCATACATTACCCACTCGGCTTGTTCAAAAGGTTCGTTGTAGGATAACATATAATAATCGTGTGACACAATTGCATTTGTACTTGAACTTGGCAGTAAGTCTGAAGGGATATTAGAAGTAGTCCTCTCTATTTCGGTACTTGAGTATGTATTTGGGGTATAAAAATTCTCGAATAACCAGAATCCAACGATACAGACTATAATCAAAATGGAATAAACCGTTTTATTTTTCATTTTCTCATAATAACAGGCTAAATATAGAAACAAAAAAGTC
The DNA here is from genome assembly GCA_964353215.1 of uncultured Flavobacteriaceae bacterium. Taxonomy (GTDB): domain Bacteria; phylum Bacteroidota; class Bacteroidia; order Flavobacteriales; family Flavobacteriaceae; genus Croceitalea. The sequence continues at coordinate 302 of CAYGUZ010000090.1, read as the reverse complement.
CGGTAAAAACCGGACTAAAATATATTTTATCCTATCAAACTTATCCTTTTACGGCAAGTTTTGAATTGTTGTGTTTTAACGCATTAAGCTTCAAATCTTCAAGTACGTTAATGGCTTCTTCTACATACACATCTTTGGCCAAATCAATGTGCCATCTATCTCTTTTCTCTCTTAATATCGGGTCTTGGGTAAATAACTCTTGCTCATATTTTAAAGATTCGAATGTAAGTTTAGAATCATAATCCGTTAACGATTTAAAGTAATTGGACCTTTGTCTGTTCTTCTCCTGGATCCCTTTATAA
>CAYGUZ010000089.1:0-7413 GCA_964353215.1 uncultured Flavobacteriaceae bacterium | reverse complement strand
TCCCTTTGTAGAAAAAAAGACTATTTATGCGACTAGTCAGTACGAGCTTTCAAATGAAATTCAATCTATTTCGTTGACTCCAAATTCAATTGATATTAGAGAAGATAGATTAGCGAACTATGCCACAGCTGTCTGGCGTATTTCACAATATGATTAAATTCTTGCAGCTCAGTATATCTAGAAGGTTAAAAAGTAAACCAGACTCGACTATAATTTAGTTCAATTTATTGAATATGAAAAACCGTATCTTCTCTTATATCATTGATAATAGATTCCTTACTTTAAAGCTGCATCAATATTAGCGGTATAGGCTTTAAAATTTATCAAATCGTTATGCCCGCCACCTTCTACGGTAATAAATTCTTTTGAAGCAGTAGCTAAATTAAAAAGCTTTTTCCCAGACTCATAAGGCACTACAGCGTCTTCAGTGCCATGAAAGATGCTTATTGGGCAAGTTACCTTGGTAATGTATGTATTGGATTCAAATTTGTATTTCAACAGCCATGTTACCGGTAGCACGGGAAAACGCTTTTTGGCAACCTCCAGCAAATTATAAAAAGGGGTTTCCAAGACCAATTTCTTAGGATTATTTTTAGAAGTCGTATAGGTTGCTATGGAACAACCCAAAGAACGTCCATAGACAATAAGCTCATCTTCATTATAATTTTCCAATACATAATCATAAAACAGTTGGGCATCCGCAAACAGTGCTTTTTCGCTTAGCTTTCCTGTGCTTTTGCCATAAGTCCGGTAATCCATGACCACGACATCATATTCTTTTTGGGCAAAAAAGGTCGCTATTTCGCCCCAACGCGATAAATCGCCTGCATTACCATGAAAATAAAGAATAACACCTTTTGGGTTTTCACGTTTAAAATGGAGTCCGTTCAGTTTTGCTCCGTCCTCAGCGGTTAAAAAGAATTCCACAAAAGGTTCCGAAAAGCTATAGGCATAATCTTGGGGTAATTCTGAAGGTAGAAAAATAATTTTCTCTTGTAAAAAATAGAGCATAGCGGTCAATAAGAGATATAAGACTAGAAGAACGCGCCCAACGCGTTTAAACTTTGGCATTTGTTGGTTTTGATGAGTGCTTAACATGAATACTAGAACCCTCTAAATCTACTTTTTTAGGCCGTGAATTCACAATTTTCGTTAGCATTTGATGGTACGATTCAAATGTATTCAAATTTTTATGTCCGCCGCCAATAACCGTATGTAAGGTTGTGCTTTTAGGTTTGATACGTGATAGTTTTACACTAGTCTTGTAAGGAATTAATTTGTCGTCCGTACCATGTATAATGTGAATAGGGCAATTCACATATTTTAACCACTTGTACGTCGGCATAGGGAATTTAATCAATAAGGACAACGGCATAAACGGAATATACTTTTTGGCCACCTTGCTTAAACTATAGTACGGGGCATCTAAAATAAGCATTCTCGGATTGTTCATAGAAGCTAGCTTGGTCGCAAAACCCGAACCTAAAGATCTGCCATATAAAATGATGTATTTCTCAGAAACATTATCCTTTAGTTTATTGTAAACGACCTGCATATCGCGTTTTACGGCCTTTTGGGTTCTACGGCCCGTACTTTTTCCGAAGCCTCGATAGTCGACCATGATAACATCATAACCATGCCGTGTAAAATCTACCGCAAACTTGCCCCAGCCTTTGATGCTTTTTGAATTTCCTTTTAAATAGAACACAACACCTTTTGGGTCTTTAGCCTTAAAACGAAGTCCATTAATGGTTGCACCATCCCTGGTTTCGATATTATACTCCTCTGTTTCTTGATTCTCGTAATAGAATTGAAAGTCTTTCGAAAGTTTCTCTGGTTTAAACAAAAAATAGTCCTGTAAAAAATATAACAGTATGCTGATAAGCACATAGACTATCAAAACAATACCTAGAATATAAGTTACCTGTTGCACGACTATAATTTTCTTGAAAATACAAAAAACTAGAGTATCGGTATTAACCATAAAAAAAGAGCTCAATTTGCGCTCTTTTTTTTATTACAGCTAATGCCCTATTAGTTGTCAGTGGCATCATCTATTTCATCTTCAACTTCTTCAACACCCTCTTCGATGTCGTCGCTCAACTCTTCAATAGCATCTTTTGCTTTTTCTTCAGTAGTCTGTTCTCTGCAATTTACCAGTGTAAGTATGATAACAAATGCCGATAAAATTTTTATTGCCTTATTTTTCATTTTCTATCTTTTTAAAAGAGTTCTTGATCAAGGTTAACATAAATAAAACCGTAAATATGATCGACAGTGTCTTGGCCCATGTTGCAGCTTTCCCTAAGATTTCTCCAAACCCGAGTACACCTGCTAAAATAGCGATTGTTATAAACCGTATAGACCATCTAAATATATTATTAAATTTTAATTGTTATTTCGAATCTTTTTGATTCATTTTTTCAAATGATGCTACTTTTAATTGAACCTTATTGCCATCATTTGTGGTAAATACATAAGCCTTTTTTGAATTCATGGCTTCATCCATACTAATGGTCATATTTTCTAAGATGGTAATGTTCTCGCCATCTTCTACGGCCAACATTAAATCGTTTTTACTTGATACCAATGTAAAATCTGTCTTTTCATCTGTTGTGTAACTAAATTTTATGATTTCATCATAGTATTCATCGGCATCGTTATCGATTTTTACCATCTTTACTACCGCGGTGGGTGGTAAAATTCTATCTTGATTTACCTTATGCCTATCTTTTTTATCTAGCATTACGGCCTGGTTTCTTGTGGTTTCTATCAACACTGAATTTTTAATCAATTCTCCGTTTTGATAAAGCTTATAGGTTTTTTTCGTGGTTTCCTTCGCGACCCCTGCCTGATTGTTCTCTTGGGCAATAATCGTTGTACCGGTTAACAATGTGATTGATAATAGTATTGTTTTAAAAAATTTCATTTCTTTTTGTGTTTTTAGGTTAATACTGTTTTCTATTCTAATTCTTATGAACTTACGGATGCTTTCAATTTCTCGTTTTTATTTTTGCTCCAAGCATTTAACATCCAACTGCTTTTCTCCAATTCTCTAATATAGGCCCCTATCAAATCAATGGTACCTTCGTCGGCAATATCGTTTGCTTGTTTAAGAACTTTACTCATTTGTTTCAGCAGTATACCATGTGCAAACAAGGTTTCTTCTACCATCTTTTGGTCACTAAGGTCTGTACTACTTTCGTTGACAGCAGATTTTTCAATATAATCGGTCAAATTACTCATTGGATGAAAACGTAAGGTTAATATCCGTTCCGCTATTTCATCGATTTTTATTCTTGCATCGGTATATAAGCTTTCAAAATTTTCATGTAAATCAAAAAAGTTTTCTCCGGTTATGTTCCAATGGAAATTTCTCAATTTTTGATAATACATATGGTAGTCGGCCAATAATGTGTTTAGCTCGTTTACTACGGGTAATACCTTTTCTTCTTCTAAATTCAAATAGTTCATTCTAAGGTGTTTTGTGACTCTAGGATAAGCCTAGAATCTGATTCATAAATGTGTTAATGTTGGTAGTGAAGAAAATTTAACGTCGTTATTGAACGACCACTTTTGGCGAATGCCTGTTTACCAGAACAGTAAACCAACAGTTGTAATATAAGTGTATATCGAAATTTGTCAAGTGATTTAACAGGGTTTAACCCTTACACTTGTGTATTAACATAATACTATGTTAAAGCCAGTCCTTTTTCTTAAAGTAAATTAACAAGCCAAGAAAGATGAGAATAAAAACACCCCATAAATAATAGTATCCGTTTGCGGTATGGAGTTCGGGCATGTTGTCGAAATTCATTCCATAAATACCGGCGATAAAAGTTAGGGGAATAAAGATAGAAGCAATAACCGTCAACACTTTCATTACTTCGTTCATCTTATTGCTCATATTGGTCATGTACATTTCCATTAAACTGGTAGACATTTCTCGGTAGAGTACGATATCTTCATTAATTTCCAAACAATGGTCAAAAGTATCTTGCAAGAATAATTTGGTTTCTTTTGAAATCAATTCATGCTCTGTACTCAACAAACGATTTACGAGTTCCTTTACTGGAAAAATCCACTTTCGTATGCGAAGTATTTCTTTTTTTAAGTACTGTATTTTTCTGGCGGACTCTTTCTGAGGATTATTATATACTTCATCTTCAAGAATTTCTAGTTTATTCTTGATATCATCTAAGACAATGAAATAATTATCCACTATCGCATCTAAAAGGGCAAAAAATAGATAGTCTGCACCCCTACTACGAATTCTACCAAACTTATTTTCAATACGTTTTATTACTTCACCAAATACATCATCATCAGTTTCTTGAAAGACGACAACGGTATCTTTAAACAAGGTAAGGGCTACATGTTCAATGATCAATTCGCCATTTTCATTGATATAAAGCATTTTAAAAACACTAAAAATATAATCTTCGTACTCATCTATTTTTGGTCGCTGCAGAGTGTCGACCAAATCTTCCAATAGTAGGTTGTTCAGATTCAGTTTCGCACCAATTTGGGCTATGGTCGTCTCATCGGTCAGGCCTACAACATCGACAAAAGAGGTTTGGTTGTTTTTTAAGACTAATTCAATTTCATCAATGCTAATATTCTCTAAAACAAAATCTTTCTCATTATAACTGATTTTATTAATGGTAGTTACCTGTTTTTTACGATTACCGATATAGGTAATTGCACCGGGCGCCTTACCTAATTTAGATTTTGATCGATTCGATTTTTTAAGTTTTACTACGGGTTTATTCTTTCGCATACGATGAACAACAATTATTTTTACCTTAGTTTAAAGATACATTTTAAAATTTTCAGTTTGCTAATACCAAGGTTTTGAAGATTTTAGGATTATCGATCATCAATCAATCCAATAAATCATGACCGTAACTACAAACCCGACCCAGCACAAAAGAATTGCAATTATTGATGCCTTAAGAGGCTTTGCCCTTGCAGGAATAGTAATTTGCCATGTTGTAGAGAATTACATTGGCGCGCAGCCCCCGGCACCATTTAATGAAGCTGTGCACCAAGGCCTTGCCGATGATATCGTAGATGCTTTTATCGGAATCTTTTTAAGAGGAAAGTTTATAGCATTGTTCTCATTTTTATTCGGCCTCAGTTTTTTTATTCAAATGGATAATGCCAATCAAAAAGGAAGCTATTTCGGTGGTCGTTTTTTGTGGCGTTTGTTGCTATTACTGACAATTGGCTTTGCACACAGTCTTTTTTACAGAGGAGATATTTTAACGGTTTATGCTGTTCTTGGTATATTTCTGATTCCTTTTTACAAAGTCCCAAATAAATGGGTCTTGGGTATTTCTGCCGTATTATTTTTTGGAGCAGCACGGTTTTTGACTTTTTATCTAACAGGAGATGAAGCACTTTTTAGTGATATGGATATGGCACCGGATAATCCAAAAATCCTGAATTACTATGACACGTTAAAAAATGGCTCTCTTTGGGAGGTTTTTGCTACTAACGCCACAGAAGGCCACATAGATAAAGCTGAATTTCAATATGGCTTTTTCGGAAGAGGCTATTTTACCTTTGCATTTTTTCTGGTAGGCCTATTTGTTGGTCGTTCAGGATTTTTTAAAAGAATTCACAAAGAAAAAAAGCTTACTAAAAATATTTTGATTTATGCTTCCATTACATTGGTCTTATCGTTAATTGCAATGAGTGCTGCTTTTATGGGCATGGGACAAAATTTCAATATAAAAAGTTGGAATGCCATGTTGGGCTTTACCGCTATGGATATCAGCAATGCTGCAATGACATTGATTTATATCGCCCTGTTTGTAATTATTTACCGAAAAACTAAAGGAAAGGAATGGTTGAATAAGTTTATACCCTACGGTAAAACGGCACTTACCAATTATGTGGCCCAAAGCATCGTCTTTACATTTATCTTGTTTGGGTGGGGTTTAGGCTTTATAGGAGAGCTAAGACAGCTGTATACGTTTTTACTTGCTCTAGTTTTTATAGCCTTACAGATGTGGCTAAGTAAAGTATGGCTAAGACATTTTTACTATGGCCCTTTAGAATGGTTATGGCGAAGCATGACCTTCTTCAAAGTTATGCCGCTCAAAAGAAAAGAGTAGTTATTATAAATCACTTATATAACTGCCATATAAATCTTTAAAGCGCACACCATCGGAAAAGCGATACTTACTCAACTTTTTATGGGCCACCAGCCCCCATAGCACGAGCTCTTTTATGAAATAAGTTTCGTTTTTATCTAAATCTGGCTGATATGCTTTTAGCAGGCTATTCAACGGAGCGATAGCATCTAACTTTTCGTTATAGACTTTATCATCATCTTCATCTAAAAGTTCAAAGCCTCCTTGGTCAAAAAACCAAGCTGCGATTCCATCGTATGGTGTCTCTTCGTCTTTGCGTTCCAATTTATTTATTTTTGGAAACAATCTAGGGAACATGGTTTTAATGGCTTCTTCGATCAAAGTTTCGGCTACAAAGCCTGCACCTTCTTGTTCACCTTCATAAACCAATTCTATCTTGCCGGTAATTGCCGGAATAACACCCATAAAATCACTTAAACGAACAGTCGTCTTTTTCTCACCTGACAACAATATTCTACGTTCGGCAGTACTCAATAAGTTTTCAAATGCCGTTATACTCATACGGGCACTTACCCCACTTTTGGCATCTACATATTCACTATCTCTTGCCTCAAAACTAATTTGTTCCAATAAATCCATAGCGAACTCTGGCACATGAACCAAATCGGACTGTCTAGCGTCAAGTTTAGCCTCTTGCTTTGTAATTCTTTTTGCGATACTGATATCCTCTGGATAGTGGGTCAATATCTGAGAACCGATTCTATCCTTCAAAGGAGTCACAATACTTCCCCTATTGGTATAATCTTCTGGATTTGCCGTAAATATAAATTGAAGGTCCAAGGGCAAGCGTAGCTTAAAACCTCTAATCTGAATATCGCCTTCTTGTAGAATATTAAATAAGGAAACCTGAATTCTTGCCTGTAAATCGGGCAGTTCATTGATAACAAAGATGCAACGGTTGGCTCGTGGTATCATTCCGAAATGAATTACACGATCATCGGCATAGCTTAATTTTAAATTGGCAGCTTTAATGGGGTCCACATCACCTATCAAATCGGCAACTGTAACATCGGGAGTAGCCAGTTTTTCGTAGAAACGTTCGTCTCTGTGTAACCAAGAAACAGGGGTTTTATCTCCTTTTTCTTTTATCAGCTCAATGGCATATCTCGATAAAGGTTTTGTAGGGTCATCATGAATTTCAGAACCTTCCACAACAGGAATATATTCATCTAAAAGATTTACCATGAGTCTGGCCAGCCTAGTTTTTGCCTGACCTCTTAACCCCAATAAATTGATATTATGTCGTGACAGA
>CAYGUZ010000088.1:0-7418 GCA_964353215.1 uncultured Flavobacteriaceae bacterium | reverse complement strand
GCTAAAACTGCCGCAGGTATTTGTGAAGCAATAGGCCCTAAGGCCAAAAGCACTATAAGTAATAATATACCTGCTACCATCCCTGAAAGTTTTGTTTTACCTCCAGAATTTATGTTCACTACTGTACGTATAGTGGCACCAGCACCTGGAATTCCCCCAAAAAGTGCAGCAATACTATTACCAATACCTTGCCCTACCAGTTCTTTATTCGGTTTGTGTTTGGTTTGCGTCATATTATCTGCAATTACCGAGGTTAATAAAGAGTCTATAGCTCCTAATAGCGCAAGGGTTAGTGCGGTAAAAAAATAGGGTGTAATGGCGCCTAGACTAAAAGAAGTAAATATCTGCAAATTAGGTACGGGTAGTCCACTGGGAATTTCTTCTATAGGGCGGTAATTTAAACCAAAGCCATATGCAATTGCAGAAACTAGAACAAGCGCCACCAAAGTGCTTGGCACTGCGGTAGTAATACGTTTAAATCCGTAAATTATAATAATGGTGGCCAAGGCCAAGGCAAGTTCCAACCAATTAATATTTTTTAATGCACGGCCTAATACTTTGAAAGTACCCAAAACCCCTGAAGCATTATTTGCCGCTATGGTTTTGGCCTCTTTAAGAACATCGGCTTCTGTAGTACCTTCTGCTCGGATTATAGTTTTTTCAAAATTGTCTAAAACTAAATTACCCTCTTTACGCTCATCACTTAAAATATTCTCTAGAATTTTTTCTTCCGCAACAGCACTATACTGTGAGACATAGTCCATATCCTCTTTTGGATAATATCCTACAGCCGGCAGTATTTGAGTTACCAATATAATGATGCCAATAGCGGTCATAAAACCAGATACAACAGGGTAAGGAATGTATTTAATATACGTTCCTAAGCCTAATATTCCTAGACCTATTTGCATTAGCCCGGCCAATAAAAAAACAGTTAGAATTGCGGGTAAAGCTGTAGCCACATCACCATCGTTTGCGGCGATAATCCCTGCAATGACTAACATACTTACAGCTGTCATCGGGGCTGTCGGACCTGAAATCTGCGTATTTGTACCCCCGAACAAGGCTGCAAAAAATGCTATAAATATGGCCCCATACAATCCGGCACTTGGCCCTAGGCCAGAGCTTACCCCAAAAGCCAAAGCTAAAGGTAATGCTACAATTCCTGCGGTAATTCCCCCGAAAAGATCTCCTTTTAAGTGTTTGAACATGAGTAAGTTTTTGTAAGAAATATGTTTTATGTTACAAATTTAGAAAAAAACAAAGGGCAATGATAATCAAACCAATGCCCCTAAATTTTAAATGACGGATCTTTTACATAAAATGCACTTTGCCGTCGGCGATATCGTACATAGCACCAACAATGGCAATTTCACCGTTGTCTTCCATATCTTTTAAAACAGGGCTCAAGCTTCGTATATCTTCAATGGTGAGCTGAACATTTTTCTCGGCGACCTTATTTACAAATTCAATATTTTTTGAGTTTCTTGACTCTTCATCAGTTGGGTTGCTTACCGCACGGACCGCAGCTTTAATTTTATGTAGTAAAATGGTAAGATTGCCTAATTTGGCATCATCACAAGCCCCTTTTACTGCACCACAACTTGTATGGCCTAGTACGACAATAACCTTTGTGCCCGCTAATTTGCAGGCAAACTCCATACTGCCTAAAATATCTTCATTAACGATATTCCCAGCAACCCGTGCACTGAAAATGTCTCCTACACCTTGGTCAAAAACCAATTCGGCAGACACACGTGAATCAATGCAACTTAAAATGGTAGCAAATGGATATTGCCCAGAAGTAGTTTGCTGAACCTGTTGCAATAAGTCCCTATCCGCTTTTTTGTTTTCCACAAAACGTTGGTTACCTTCTTTTAGAAGGGCAATTGCACCGTTAGGGTCAAGTGCCGCTTGTGTTTCTTTAGTTTGTGCTTTCATAATTATGCAGATGTTTTCTTTCTTAATTTAAAAAATTCAATATAACTAGGTGGATTTTCCACAATACCTCGTTCAGAAATCAACTTTATGTTGATATTCTTGTTTTTGGCTTTGGTCGAAAAATCTTCCAAAATTTCAATGATGTCATTATCAAGGTATCTTGTTTTTGTAACATCAAGTTCGAGATATGAATTTTCTGGAAGTTTATCCAATTCTTTTAAAATTGCACCTTTGTTAAAAAAGGTTACTTCTTCGGCCAATGTCATTTTAATTTTCCCATCATCAACATCCTCCCCTTCAATATGAAGGAAATGGGAATTTTGATAGCTTTTTATTAAAATCACGGCTATACCAACTGCAAGGCCAATGCCAATTCCCCAAAGCAAATCTTTGAATACAATGACCAATACGGTTGTAATAAATGGTAAAAATTGTTTCCAACCAAGCTGGTACATTGTTTTAAAAAGTTTTGGTTTTGCAAGTTTATAACCTACTATAAACAGTATTGCGGCCAAAACAGAAAGAGGAATCATATTCAGTAATCTTGGAATGAGCATTACTGAAATCAATAAAAAGAATCCATGAATAATTGCGGAAGCTTTTGTTTTACCTCCAGATTGAATGTTTGCTGAACTGCGCACAATGACCTGTGTTATAGGGATGCCTCCTATAAGACCAGAAACAATGTTTCCGGTACCTTGGGCCAAAAGTTCTCGATTTGTTGGTGTTACCCGTTTTTCCGGATCTAATTTATCCGTTGCCTCCACACAAAGTAATGTCTCTAAACTGGCCACTAAAGCAATTGTGAATGCCGTTAACCAGACAGCTGGGTTTGTGATTGCTGCAAAATTTGGAAAACTAAATTGGGCTAAAAAGGAACTTGCACCTTCTGGAACTGGGACATTTACTAAATGATCTGCCGAAATAGCAAGGGTGTCGTTATTTTTTGTAAGTACATAGAAAATAATACCGACCGCAACTGCAACTAGAGGGCCTTGAACAAGCTGGAAAAATCTACCTTTTTTTGATAGTACATTGCTCCATAATAATAGAATGCCCAGCCCGATTAAAGCTATTAAAGTTGCCCCAGGACTTATATTGTTTACAGTTTCTAAAATTTCAGAGAATGTATTTTTTCCATCTACTTGAAAAAAGGCAAAATCACCTTCTGGATCAGGATCGTAACCAAAAAAATGTGGGATTTGTTTCAGTATTATAATGATACCAATACCTGTCAACATACCTTTAATCACTGATGAAGGAAAATAGTAACCAATAATACCCAAGCGCAGTATTCCAAATAGTAATTGGATGGCACCGCCCAAAACTACTGCCACTAAAAAATTTTCATAACCTAAGGTAGCTATTGCGGCCAATACAATAGCGGCAAGTCCAGCAGCAGGGCCACTGACCCCAATTTGTGAACCACTTAAAGCACCGACCATAATACCGCCTACAATACCGGCAATTAAACCAGAAAATAATGGGGCACCACTGGCCAAAGCAATACCTAAACAGAGTGGTAAAGCCACAAAAAAGACTACAATACTTGCAGGTAAGTCGTTTTTAATATACTTAAACATAAAAAATGGTTTTTAGCCTTCTAAGTTGTTTTGGTTTTCGAAGACAATTTAAAAATAGATTTAAAAAAGGGATGATTTAAATCAAATCTTGTGGAGGAGGGAGGACTATCTCAGCCGAGAAATCGGAATAAGACACCAATGTTGTTTGAATTATAGCAATTTCTTGTGAGAAATTGATACTTCTACCTTCAATTGAGTCAGTAAAGAACAGTTCCTTTTGATCAAACTTCTGATCGGTTTCTTGCTTGTTATTTTCTTCTTCATTAAAATCGATTACCATGACGTTGTCATAACTAGATTTGCACAAAACCTCAATAGAGGGGGCAAGAATAGAAATAACCAACATTATCGAAAGCAGTGAAAATGTGAACGATTTAAGCATTTAATAACTTCAGAATATTAAAGATAATAGTAAAGCTATTGAAATTTTGTTAATACTGCGCTAAAAAATCTTTAGCAGTTTTAAATTTTCTGAAGGAACCCATCCGGTTTGTCCGTCTGCAATCTTAATTTTCATCCAGTCGTTGAGCTCTTCTAGCACATTTACTTTAGTGCCTTCATGCAGGGTGAATATGCGCTCACTTCGTTGATTGGGCTCTGAGGTAATGGCCACTTCGCGTTCAAAAATAATTGCCGGATTGTTCGAATTAAAAGTGTCATACTGCATGTAAGCAAAGCTTATAGAAACAACACATAGTAATACCGCTATTATGCTTACGATAAAAGAGATTCGTTTTTTAAGTGCATTATTAAAGAGATAATATGCCAAATAGGCCAGTACAAATAGAATAGTCATACTTACCCCAAAATAAGCCCATTGGTCAAAAGAAAACTTACCGATTATGGCATTATAGAAACGCTCCATGGCACTCTCGGGCATTTTATCAATAGCATCTAACCTCATGTTTTGTGCGTAGCCAAGATTGTTAAGAATTTCTGGGTCATTCGGTTTTAGTAATAAAGCTTTTTCGTAATAGTAAATACTTGGGCCAATTTCATCTCGTTTATAGTGGGCATTGGCCATGTTAAAATAGAGTTCGGCCGAATGCTTACCATTAGCTATAATTTTTTGATAATATTCAATGGCTTTTCCATAATCTCCAGCATTATACGAGTCTGTTGCACGACTGAACAAAACCTCATTCTGCGCCGATAGGGTAGAGGCAAACAACAAAACTAAAATGACAATGCTTTTCTTCATCATAATTGTTTATCCATTTTAGAAATTACGTCACTTGCCCGATCATAATCTTGTTGCATTTGCACATTTGTAAATGGACTGTAACGTGCCAATTCACAGTTTTTAAGTAAATCAATAAAATTATTTGTAGTATCCAAATCTACTTTTTTACTTGTTAGCAAAGAAGTGATTTTCTCCTTACTAAACTCTGAAGTTTCAATTTTAAGTTTGGCCTTTAAATAGTTGTGCAAAGCTTTTTCTAATGCGATATAAAAATTAGCTTCGTTGCCTAATTCTTTTTTGGCTGTTGACAAATATTTTCTAGCGAGCCTATTCGCTTTTTTAACTTTATTACCAACTACGTCTTGTTCTTGTTCTTTACGTTTTCTGTACAATAAAATTACTAAAGGAATCAGAAGAAGAGGCCCAAAGAGCAAAAGATAAAAAGTATTGGAGCCAAGAAAATAGTTTGCTCTAATTGCACTTAAATTGGGGTTTACCTTAATAAAATGAAATTGTTTTCCGGTTGGTACAATTAGTTTTTTATTAGTGGAGTTGGCAGCAATACCGGCATTTGCATCCTCAGGACCTTCTAAAACATTAATGGTTATTTCATCAGAATTAAGTGTATTGTATTTACCTGTTTTGGGATTAAAATAGCTAAACGAAATACTTGGTATTGGATACTTTCCCCTAAAAGAAGGCACTACTGTGTAATTGTTGGCAACTTTACCCTCCATTCCAGTAGTAGTTGTTCTTACGCTCTCATCAAATTCGGGTTCGTAAACCTCAAGTGCGCTGGGCAGTTCAGGTATAGGAAGCTGAAAGAGCTTTAAGTTTCCCTTTCCGGTAACTTCGACGCGTGCCTGTAATGATTCTGAAGCGTTCAAGGAGCTTTTGCTTGTTGTTACAGAGAAGTCAAAATCGCCCACTGCACCACCAAAATCTGCTGGTTTTCCCGCTTCGGGTAAGCTCTTTACATTTAATGTTCTTCTACCGGCAGATACTGTCTTTTTGGCCTGTTTGAAGATTTTTCCGCCAAAAAAATCTCTTCTGTTGGTAGGCACATCAACATATACCTCAAGGGCCAAAGGTTCTATTATTAATTTACCGGTTTTTTGAGGGTAAAGTACTACCCGTTTTAGAATCACACTTCTGAAAGGTTTGCCATCGTAAGTAGCATTTTGAGTGTCATAACGTTTTACAGGAATGTCTTGGCTCCAGAAATTATTATATTTAGGGCTATCGATAGGCCTAAAATTGGTTACGCTTACAGATGGGCTGATATAGAGCTTATAAACTACCGTGACCGCCTCATTTAAATAGGGGCTGGTTTTTGATACCTCTGCCACCAAATGTAAATTTTCATCTGCAATATCGTTGGCAGTTTTAGGAGCATTGGGGTTAGCCACAGCTGCTGTTATCTGAACTTTTTTCGGAACGGTTTTAAAGGTTTTACCATCTATTTCTATCGTAGCTTGACCTATTTCAAAATTACCAGTTGCCGTTGGGGTAAGAATATAACCATATGATTTTGAAAAACTTCTTTTGCCGTTTATCCATGAAGAGCTTATTGATTGCGATGGCCCCATGACGACTTTAAAGCCTTTAAAGTTTGGGGGGTTAAAATTGTCACCATCTTTATTCATGGTAAACTCTACACGTAAACGTTCATTAACACCCAGCTTATCTTTACTGAGTTTCATTTCAAAAGTTATCTCTTCTTGAGCATGTACAAGATTACCAATTAAAAAAACCGGCAGTAGTAAATATAGATATGTGAAGAATAGCCTTCGCATCACCAATCTTTTTCGTTTTTAACTTTAGCGCCCCTTACTTTTTTGGCATCGATTTTTTCCTGCACCTTTTTTTCTTCGTTTTGCATAGCTTCTAACAGGTTTTGAACCTGTTGTTTGGAGAGCTGATTTGGTCGGGGTTTCTTTTTCTGTTCTGGCTTATCACCTTCATTAGGCTTCTGCTTTTGTTCTTTTTTTTCATCGCCGTCACCTTCTTTATTTTCTTCAGGCTTTTTCTCGCCTTTATCTCCATCATCACCTTCATCTTTATTTTTATCGTCTTTCTGGTCTGCTTGCTGATCTTCTTTATTATCTCCCCCTTTGTTTTCGTCTTTATTTTCTTCCTCTTTTTTGTCCTTATCGTTTTTATCGTCTTTGTTTTGGTCGTTTTTCTGTTCGTCTTGCTGTTTTTTAAGCATTTCTTTTGCTAGCGCGAGGTTGTATCGGGTCTCTTCGTCGGTAGGGTTTGCACGTAGGGCTTCTTTGTAAGCTTCAACTGCTTTTTCGTATTCTTTGTTGTTCATAAACACATTGCCCATATTGTGATAGGCCTTGTGTTTTTCGCTTTTAGAAGAGGCCTTTTCACCAGCCTGCTTGAATTTGCCAAAAGCTTCTGAATAACTTTCCCTATTGTAGTATGCACGCCCTAAATTATAGGGTGCAGCAATATTTTCAGGGCTTTTAGATATCGCCCTTCTGTAGTCTGCTTCTGCATTTATAAAATCGTTTTGGGTTAGATTTTCGTTTGCCTCGTAAGTGATATTTTTTGATTCGCGCAGAGCCTTTTCTGCTTCACGTTGTGCTTTCTTGTCTTCTTCTTGAGCTTGAACTGCACAGAAAGACAACAGTGTAATTGTCAAAACTAGTTTTATCCTACTCATCGTCATGTTCATTAAAGAGATTCAATTTTTTCAGCCA
>CAYGUZ010000087.1:0-7506 GCA_964353215.1 uncultured Flavobacteriaceae bacterium | reverse complement strand
GCATCATAATGTGATTCCAAAAACTCCACCGTACCACCAGCATAGGGCTTACCTTCCATTTCGTTATCAAAAGTGAGCACCTTAAAGACCTGCCTTGCCACACAAGTAACATCCATCTCCCCACCTTCATAAGTGGTTACCACCTCTACTAGTTGGACCTCAACGCCATATTCCAATTTGTCGTTGATATAAACGGGAATACCAAAAGTCATGGCCTCTGCCCTGCAATCATTTATCAATTGTTTGTAACGGTCCTCAAAAATATGAAGAGGTACGGTTTCCCCCGGAAAGAAAACAGATTGTAACGGAAATAGCGGCAGTTGCATAGCTTGAATATTTTTGCTAAAAATAAGAACATAGGTTAAAAAGTACAATTCTAATTATTGTTATTTTTATAACAAATTGTTGTATTTATATATTTTTGTGAATTAATTTTGTTTTTTAGTTACTCGAAATTTAATTTTATCAAAAAATAGATAGAAGGTATGAAGTCTGCGGATTTACTTAAAATAACAAAAACTCATGGGGCTCCGGTATATGTGTATGATGCCGAAAAGATAAATTCGCAGTTTAAACGACTAACCGATGCGTTTAAAGGTGTTGGCCGACTACGATTGAACTATGCAGCAAAAGCACTTTCAAATATTTCTATTCTACGATTGATGAATAGTCTAGAAAGTGGGCTTGATACGGTATCCATTCAAGAGGTGCAACTGGGGCTTTTAGCCGGTTTTAAACCAGAATCGATCATCTACACCCCAAACGGCGTGTCATTAGAAGAAATTGAAGAAGCGGCCGCTTTAGGCGTACAAATCAATATTGACAATCTTTCGGTACTTGAGCAATTTGGAAGCAAACATCCAGATATACCCGTTTGTATTCGTATCAATCCGCATGTAATGGCAGGCGGTAATTCTAACATTTCCGTTGGACATATAGATTCAAAATTCGGGATTAGCATACATCAAATACCACATTTATTGCGTATTGTAGAGCTCACAAAAATGAATATCAACGGAATACATATGCATACAGGTAGTGATATTCTAGACATTGATGTTTTTTTATATGCTTCGGAAATTCTTTTCGAGACCGCCAAAAACTTTAAAGACCTAGACTTTATTGACTTTGGCAGCGGATTTAAAGTACCTTACAAACCTGGGGATATCGAGACTAATGTTGAAGAACTGGGTAAGAAATTAACAACACGTTTTAACGAGTTCTGCGCAGAATATGGCAAAGAACTTACTTTGGCTTTTGAGCCTGGAAAATTTTTGGTAAGTGAGGCAGGTTTCTTTTTGGCAAAAGTAAATGTGGTGAAACAAACCACCTCAACAGTATTTGCAAGCGTAGATTCTGGATTTAATCACCTAATTAGGCCTATGCTTTACGGCTCACAGCATGAAATAGTTAATGTTTCCAATCCGGAAGGACGTGAACGCTATTATTCTGTTGTAGGTTATATCTGCGAAACGGATACTTTTGGAAGCAACAGACGTATAAACGAAATATCGGAAGGCGATATTTTGGCCTTTAAAAATGCAGGGGCCTATTGTTTTACCATGGCCAGCAATTACAATTCTCGTTACCGACCTGCTGAAGTTTTATGGTACAATAATGAAGCCCATTTAATACGGAAAAGAGAGACCTTTGATGACATTATAAACAACCAAGTTGATGCCAAGCATCTGTTTGATGCGAAATGTGAGAAGCTCGTTGCGAAATAATATGGCATAATTTTCGTTAGGTCTTATATAGTTTTAAGACTAAAAACTTAAATTTTTGTTATGCAAAAAGTACTTTTTTCATTGCTGTTTATTTTTGCGGTATCCCTGACGGCCCAAGAGGTGACTTGGCTTTCTTGGGATGAGGCCTATACCCTATCGAAAAGCGATAAGAATCCTAAAAAAATATTTATAGATGTTTATACGGATTGGTGCGGATGGTGCAAGAAAATGGACAAAGATACTTTTCAAAATCCCGAAGTAGCAGCCTATATGAAAGCTAATTTTTATATGGTAAAGTTGGATGCAGAAGGAAAAGAAGATATTACCTATAATGGTAAAACTTTTAAGTTCGTGCCACAGGGCCGACGTGGCTATCATGAGTTTGCAGCTGCCTTGTTGCAAGGAAAAATGAGCTACCCAACCGTAGTTTTTTTAGATGAAAACTTTGGCATGCTTTCCCCTGTTCCAGGATACCAAAAAGTAGAGCCCTTTATGCAAATAGCTCGTTATTTTGGAGAAAATATTTATAAAGAGAAAGATTGGAAAAGCTATTCTGGTATCGGTAAATAGCTGACAACTTTAATAAACATAAAAGGCATCCTCAAAAAAAGGATGCCTTTTTTATTGATTAATTCAAGATTATAATCCTAATCTTCTGATTCTTCGACCGGAATTAAATTATCATCAGGTATACGATCAATCATTTTGTTATAGGGGTCTATTCCCGCTTTTACAGGCAGTTTTTTTGTTATAAACGTATATGAAGAACTGCCCGGGGCAACCCATGCTTTTCGCAACGCTAAAGGCCGTTTTACGGTCAAGCCTTTTGCATTGGTCGTATCTGATTCAAAAACAGCTACTTCTAAATAGTTGGGTTTATCTGGCGATTCTAAATTTTTTCCAAGACCATCAAAATAGGTTTTGCTGCTCTCTACATCTATTCGTACTTCATAGGTGTCATCATCCTTCTTTTTATATGTTGCACTTGTCGTCTTATTAGAATACAGTGTTATTTTCTCAAAACTATCTTCTAAATAATACTGTAAACTATCAGGCGTTGCCTTTTTCATATAATCATACCATTCGTGTGTGGTGGTAAAAGGCGCTTTTGGCCTAAAACGAGCAGCCTCTGTATAGGCTTTAAACTCCCTATTCAAATTATCTTCCCCTATCAAATCTTGTAAGGCATATAAAATCAAGCCGCCTTTACGATACCAAACGTAGGACTGAGTGTCATTATCCAAAAGTGTTTTTTCAAATTTTCCTTCATTGGCCCTACCTCTCAAGTAACGATCCAATTCTTCTTTTAAGAAACGCTGCATGGCATCGACACCATATTCTTTTTTCATTACCATTAATGAAGAATATTCTGCCATTGTTTCAGAAATCTGATTGGCTCCTCGGGTCGCCGATGGTGTTATTTGATGACCCCACCATTGATGGGCTACCTCATGCGAAGTAACTGTAAATACGTAGTCTAAATCATTAGGGTCGCTGAAATCACCGACCCAACCAAAACTTTCTGCAAAGGGCACGGTATTAGGAAAACTCTGTGCAAAAGTGCTATACCTTGGAAACTCTAAGATACGGATCTGACGATACTGGTAAGGACCATAGTTTTCAGTGAAATAATCCATAGACTTTTTAACTCCGTTTACGAAGCGATCTAAGTTATAGGTATGCGAAGGGTGATGGAAAATTTCAATATTTACCTGCTCACCTCTTTTACCTGTCCAAACCTCTCGGTGCACTGCATATGCCGCGGATGATATGTTATAAAAGAAATCGAGCTCACCCTCCATCTTGTAAGTGAAATATTTTCTTCCATCTTGCTCCCATTCTTTTTGTAAATATCCCGGAAGTATTGCAATTTGATCAGGAGCTGTACTTACAGTGCCTTCAAAAGTGATATAATCTGCATCATCATTAAAAAGCAAATTACTAGTACCCCACTCATCTGTCTGTTCGGGGAGCTGATAATCTTTAACGGGCAATTCGTATTTTTTACGGTCTTGGTCACTTGATAATTCTCCTTGACTACTATACCCAAAAGAAGGGAAAAATCCATCATTTAAAAAAGTTCCATTATATACGATGGAAGAACCTGAACCTTCATTAGGAAATCCTTTATATCCAGAAGAAACAGCCAATTTCATTGTTAGGGTATCGCCTGGTGCCATTGGTGTATCAAAAGCATAAATTTTATACCCATAATCTGCGTATTCCTTATCCAATTTAGGCTCTTTACCTTCTATTAAAAACTGTTTGACCTCTTTTTTCAATAATCCCTCAGCACCCCAATTCAAATGAAGCTTATCAATAGTCTCATTGGTCTTGTTTACCATGGTCATCACTGTGCTAATATTTGCAGAACGTTCTTCGGGCATTAAATCTGCGTTCAGTTTTACATCTATCACCTTCGGCTGAGCAATTTTATCATATTGTCGTAAAGTTTTTTCGTAATTGGCCCTGCCTATAGTGGCCTCATCGGCCGTTCTGTAATTATTTATTGTTCTTGTATTCTTGTTTATAAAGATTCCTGTACCGATAAATACAGCGAGCAATACTACTAAAGCACCAATTGATTTAAGATTTAAACGGCTTTTAGCCAAGTTCCATCTTGCTTTCCTTCCAGAATCCGTGCCCCTTTTCCAAAATAAATACCCAATAACAGTTAAAATGCCCCCACATGCCAACCAATACGTTTTAAACCATAACAGAGCTTTCCCAAAATGACCAAAGCCGTTCATGTCACTAACAGTATAGCCTGGAGCATAACTATACAAGTATAGATTATTATCAATATCGGCCATGGCATTAAGTCCAAATAATAAAGTCCAAATAGCAATAGCAACCACATGACCTAAAAACTTCTTGGTCACTATAGAATGAACAAAAAAGGCCAACATCACAAAACTGATGTACTTCGGAAATTCAAAAAGGTATAAATCGGTAAAGTATTTATCAAATTCAAAATTGAAGTACCCTTTCAGAACTTGATTTAGAACCCCACTTACCAAAATCATATTGACCAAAATAAAGCTCACCATTACCAAAGCAAGGAATTTTGAACCGTATACAATTCGGTTAGGAATAGGCAATGACCCAAAAATCTGGTCGTAATTCACGCCCCTTTCACGATGCAAAACCTCACCGGTCATAAATACGATAAGTATAAAAATCAGAATAATGTACGTAAAGTTCTTTACCTCTAACATGTAATAGGTCAAAGGCAAAGAAGGCGTTCCATAAATTGGCGCACCGAACCAACCGTCAAAAAACAAAAAGGCCACTGCTGCTATAAAAATAGCTTTGAAGAAGTTGTCTGAAATTATATTCTTAAACTCCATAAAGGCCAGCTTAAAAAGCAACTTTATGTTTAAACTGCTCGAGAAGGCTTTAGCCACGGATGGAATTTTAGTCAAGGCAGTGCTGCTCTTAACCTCATCTGCAACCAATTTTTTCTTTTTACTGCTAAAGTTCTTGTTTAAAAAGGATTGAAAATCGAATTTAAATAGTGTAAATAAAAACAAGGCTACGCCTATACCGACCCATAACAAACGATTCCATAATAACATTCCCTCAAAAGGAATCAGTCGGGTATTCTGTTCTTCAGGGGTCCAATATTGAATAATATTATTAAGACTTGTGAAACCAAAAGGATCTAACAAGCTCGTCAAAGTTTTGTTTTCAATGTCTTGAGTAAGTGTTAAGGTTACCAGATAGGTAATAAACAATATAGCACCCCCGGCATAGGCCAACATCACCCGTTTTGTTAAACTTACCAAAGCAAAAAAGATACAACCAGCAAAAAATAGGTTTGTCCAATAAACGGTTATTGTAGGTTGTATATAATGCCATAAATTAAGAAAGGTATAGCGGTCTGCCTCAACATACCCGGCATACGGCCCAATTAAAGCCCCAACAATAAGACCGATGTGCAAGCCAATACTCACTAAAAATAGCGTACTCATAGAACCAAAGAAGCGGCCAAGTATATATCCCTTTTCCGTAATAGGGTAAGAAAAGAAGTAGTTCTCGGTTTTGTGTTCAATATCTCTATATACAGGTACCCCCATTATCGCACTTGCAATCATGATCGCAAAAATACTTATGGTAGCGAGTGTCGTTGCAATTGCCACCGGAGCATTCACAAACACCTTTTCGGATGCCGGACCATTGTCACCTATAGCTACAAAAAGCCCAAATAATAACAGTATACCAAAGTAGGCCCAAGTGGCTGGTCTTTTTAAACGGTACTTAATTTCGAATAAGAATATTTCTTTAAACATAATTGTAATATTTTAAAGGTTAGTAAAACAATTATGCAGAAATAGTTTCCATACGCGAAGTAATCTCAGCGAAGTAAACGTCTTCTAAATTAGCATCGCTAGCCTCGAAAGAAGCATCGGGTCGGTTATCACTTAAAACGTGTATTACAGTTTTACCGGCTTTTAAATGTGTAGAGATAACCTTAAGATCTGACTGATACGATTCAAGTTCAGCCTTTTCAATGGCCTTTTTCCAAACCCTACCTTTTACCGCATGGGTAAGTTCTGCAGGATTTCCTTTTGCGACCACTTCACCAAGGCAAATAATGGCCATATTATTACATAGATTGGAAATGTCTTCAACAATATGTGTCGATAGAATAACGATAGTATTTTCTCCTATCTCGCTTAATAGGTTATGAAAACGGACACGTTCGGCAGGGTCGAGACCTGCTGTGGGCTCATCTACAATTATCAACCTAGGATCTCCAATAAGTGCTTGCGCAATGCCAAAACGCTGTTTCATACCACCAGAATACGTACCCAAACTTTTATTACGCACATGCCAAAGATTCGTTTTTGTCAATAAAGACTCTACCAAATCTTTGCGCTCACCTTTGCTCGAAACGCCTTTAAGCGATGCAATATGATTAAGCATGTCATATGAGCTGACTTTTGGATAAACGCCAAATTCTTGGGGTAGGTAGCCTAATATTTCGCGAACTTTCTCTTTCTCTTTTAAAACATCGATTTCACCCAAGGTGACCGAACCTTCGTCTGCTTGTTGCAAGGTCGCCAAAGTACGCATGAGCGACGATTTACCTGCCCCATTCGGTCCTAAGAGACCAAACATGCCCCTAGGTATGGTTAGATTGACATTTTTTAAGGCCTGTACGCCGTTTGAATACGTTTTACTCAAGTTTTCGATTTGTAAATCCATTTGCGAAGATTAGTTGGTTTAGTTAAATGATTCTCTTTATCGTCGGTTATAACGACAACAGCACTGTTCTTCAATGAGACTATATCTCATCAAACTTGTTACAAAAAATAGTGATTTTTATTTGGACGAACTAAAACACACAAGTACACCTGCGTCGAAATCAAAAATGTAGCTAAAACTTTGACCTATAAATTCTGGAACTAAAAAACTCCTATCTGCTATAATTAGGACTCTCTTTAGTAATAGTCACATCATGAGGATGGCTTTCATTAATGCCGCTAGCGGTAATTTTAACAAAACGACCCGTCTCTTTTAAGGTTTCAATATCCTTTGCGCCGCAATAACCCATACCGGCACGTAAGCCCCCAACGAATTGATGAATACTTTCAAACAGATCTCCTTTGTAAGGCACACGGCCTACAATACCTTCTGGTACTAATTTTTTAATATCATCTTCAACATCTTGAAAATACCGGTCTTTAGAACCTTGCTTCATAGCTTCTACGGAGCCCATACCTCGATACGATTTGAACTTTCGCCCTTCGTAGATAATGGTTTCTCCTGGAGA
>CAYGUZ010000086.1:0-7507 GCA_964353215.1 uncultured Flavobacteriaceae bacterium | reverse complement strand
CTAAATATATAGTCTCAATCCTTAATTGTTGAGATGCATAAATTTTAAACTACTATAAATCAAGTATATAGAAAATTTTAAAATTCTTTTTTTGATAGAAAGAGAGCTTTAAATCATTTTTAGCTTTAACTTTTAAATCAATCTAATAAAAAGAAAACGAAAGAAAAAAAAATATAAATATTTCGTTTTATTAAAATAATATATATATTGTGCTTGTTTTTGATACAGAACACACAAACAAAAGGTTAAGAATTTACGAAACCAATGAAAATTCAAATTAAAATCCAACTTATGAAGAACCAAATGACAAAAGGGATATTTTTGGCGTTAGTCTGTTTGTTTTGTGCAGGATTTGCACGGGCGCAAAGAACAACGGTCTCTGGCACAGTAACGGACAGTGCCAATCTACCAATACCAGGGGCTAATATTGTAGAGAAAGGCACCAATAATGGAGTGGTCACAAATTTCGATGGTAATTATACTATTGAAGTTGCCGACAATGCAATATTGGTCATTAGTTATATTGGCTACGCTACAAGCGAAATTGCCGTTGCCGGCAATACTTCTATTAATGTAGCATTGCAAGAATCTACGTCACAGCTAGAAGAAGTGGTCGTAGTCGCCTACGGAACGCAAAAGAAAGAAACAGTGACCTCATCTGTAGTTGAGGTCAAGGCCGATAAATTAAAGGACGTAACCGTTCCTGAAGTAGCTACTCTTTTGCAAGGCAAGGTTACAGGTGTTCAGGTATTGCCGGGCAGTGGGTCACCTGGTGCGTCACCAAATATTTTAATAAGAGGTCGATCATCGATAAATTCCACAAATTCCCCTTTATGGGTTATAGATGGGGTAATCGTTGGGAATTCTGACCCAAAACTTAATCCTAATGATGTCGAAAGCATATCCGTTCTAAAGGATGCTTCAGCGACCGCATTATATGGTAATAGAGGTGCCAACGGTGTTATATTGATTACCACTAAAAGAGGAAAGGCCGGAAGCAAACCACAAATGCAAGTAGCAATCAAAACGGCTGTCAATCAATTTAACCCAGGTAAGTTCGAAGTGATGAACTCTCAGCAATTATATGACTTTCATCAAGAGTTGGGCAATACAAATCCTTGGTTCTCAGAGGAACTATTGGAGCGTGATTTTGATTGGTTGGGTGCGGCAACGCAGTCGGCCTTGGTACGTGATGCTTCAGTTACATTTACAGCGGCCGAAAAAGATCATAATCTATTTTTGTCAATGGGTTACTACAATGAAGAAGGCACCGTAAGAGGCAATGAGTTGGATAGATATACGTTTAGAACAAATTTTGATTATAAAATTACCGATAAGCTAACGATTAAGCCTAAATTAAATTTTGTTTTTGACCGCAGAGACAATGTAAGGCAAGCTTCATTATATGAGGCTTATACCAATTTACCTTGGGATTTGCCTTTTGCTCCTGATGGATCTGTTGTAAATGCCACCCTATCAGAAGGTGATACTTGGTTGGGTCGTGATAGAAGAAACTTCTTTTTTGACCAACAGTGGAATTATTCCGATTCTCGTTCTTTTGATTTGTTTGCAAGTTTCGATTTTGAATACAAGTTATTGCCAAATGTAACTTTCATATCGACAAACAACTTTCAATGGGGCAATTTTGAATCTTTTAATTATATAGACCCTAGATCAAATTCAGGTAGAGCCGTAAATGGCTCCATTAGTGACACTACATTTAGAAACTTGAGAAGGTTTACCAACCAAATGTTGAGATATTCGAACGTATTTGGCAAAGACCACACTGTAAATGCTTTGTTGGCATACGAATATAATGATGGCAGTTCAAAAACCGTTTCCGCTAGATCTGAAAATATCATTGTAAATGGTCAGGTGCAAAGTGTCGGTCTAGAACCAGCTTCGGCCGAGGGCAACCGAGGAGAATTTGCACAACAGTCCTTTTTGTTTTCCGGCGATTACGATTATAAAGGTTTATACTTTGCAAAAGGTTCTCTTCGTGTAGATGGTGCTTCGGCGTTTGATGATGATTTTAGATATGGGGAGTTCTATTCCATAGCAGCTGGCTGGAACGTACACAGGGAAAACTGGTTTAACATCGATCAAATCAATACCCTGAAGTTAAGAGCAAGTCATGGAGCTGTTGGAAACCAACCAGGTGGTTTCGGGTTTTTGAATCTGTACGACGTGCGTTTTCAGTATGCTGGTTTAATTGCAGCCAAACCAAGCCAGTTGGGCACAGAGAATCTTACTTGGGAAAAAGCAATAGAAACCAATGTTGGATTGGATACAAGGTTGTTCAATGCTATTGATTTGACCGTTGATTACTATAACAAAGAAAACTCAGGACTATTATATTTTAGGGCACTATCTGACCAGACAGGTTTCAGCGGTCGTTTTGAAAACATCGGCTCCATTGTAAATAAAGGCATAGAGGTGGCGGCCTCAATCGATTTTGTAAATACTGATGATGTTGGAATAAATCTTAGTTTTAATGCCAGTTTTAACGATAATACTATTGAAGAATTGGCAGATGGAGCAGACATTATTGGCAGTTCTACAATTTTACGCGAGGGCGAAGAGTTTGGAACTTTTTATATGAGAAAATGGCTGGGGGTCAACCCTAGCAATGGAGAGCCTCTATATGAAATCGTGGATCCAAATACTGGAGAAAGAAGGGCTACAAATGTATACAACGACGCAACAGTTCAAATTGTAGGCACTTCGAACCCAGATTTTACAGGCGGATTCAATACAAATTTCAGATATAAAAATTTTAGCCTGAGCTCGAACTGGACATTTGCCTATGGCCAAGAATTGTACAACTCATCTAGAAACCTGTTCGATTCTGATGGTTTTTACCTTCAATATAACCAAATCGTGCTTCCAGATGGATGGTCAAGATGGCAACAGCCTGGGGACATTGCAACACATCCACTGCCAAGGCAAGGTGGGTATGAAGGAAGTAATTTAACTTCTTCACGCTATTTGGAAGATGGCAGCTATCTAAGGTTGAACAACGTGCAGTTCAACTACAATCTCCCTGAAAATTTAATAGGTAGATTGGGGATTTCGGGAGCCAACATATACCTTAGCGGGGACAACTTGGTTACATTCACAAAATTTACTGGAGTAGATCCTACCATTGGTGGAGCCGGTGGATTTGTAAGTATCGGTTATCCTGTGCCAAGGAGATATGCATTAGGATTAAACGTAACATTTTAAAAAAACAAGAGCATGAAAAGATTATTTTATTTAC
Organism: uncultured Flavobacteriaceae bacterium; assembly: GCA_964353215.1. Lineage (GTDB taxonomy): Bacteria > Bacteroidota > Bacteroidia > Flavobacteriales > Flavobacteriaceae > Croceitalea. The sequence continues at coordinate 4,248 of CAYGUZ010000086.1, read as the reverse complement.
TGTTAATAACGCTCACTTTCTCATTTGAATCTTGTGAGCTTGATAGAGAACCATTTACACAAATAAGTGCAGAAGAACTTTTTGAAGATCCTGGAGCTGCACAATCAGCCACTTTAGGCAATTACGTATTCTTGAAAGGGGATAGAGGTTACGATGGCTGGTCCGATGATTTACATAGAATGTCCGAATACTCGGGTGATAATGTAATGATAAGTGGCGGCACTACCGACCCTTTGTTTTTCTTTTACAACTATCAAAGAAACCCTAACAATTCAAGGGCTAATAGATTTTGGAGCAATTCTTACAAAGCTATTGTTGGAGCTAATAGGGTTATTGAAAGTTTAGACGAAGGTGCTTCAGTAGAAGAAGATCAGGTCTTAGGAGAAAACTATTACATAAGAGCTTTGGTATACTTTCAAATGGGCAACATTTTCGGAAGACCATATAACCAAGGTACAAGCAACCTTTCCGTTCCTCTAAAATTAACTTCGAATATTGAAGATTTACCAGACAGAAATACTGTAGGCGAGGTATACGACCAAGTGATTGCTGATCTTTTAAAAGCAGAATCTTTGATGAGCATCAACAAAGGACCTTCTTTTGCATCAAAAGAAGCGGCGCAGGCCCTATTATCTAGGGTCTATCTGTATATGGAAGATAACGCCAAAGCTATACAGTATGCAGATGAGGTAATTAATTCAGGTCCCTACTCTTTACTACCGTCAAGTAGATTTGCAGAAATGAACACACTTGCTCCATCAGAAAATCAAGAAGCCATATTCTCCATTACTCTGACCAAGGATATCGATATACCTGGTCTTGAAGATTGGTTTACGATAGGTTCTTTTTACGCAACCATAGACGGAGTAGGTTGGGGTGAAATGTATGCTTCTAGAACCTACTTGGACGTAATTGACAAGAACCCTTCCGATTTACGTAAGAGTTTTATCGAACCCCAATATTTATTGGATGGAAATGGTCAAAGAATACCTGCTATTTATTGGGTAGATGATTCTTTTACCTATCAATTTAGGAGAACGACCGATAACAATGGCACGATTACCTTTGAGGAAGGGGGGCAGACCCTTAATTTGGAATCGGAAAATGTTAACGGGCGCACTCAATATTTCTTCAACGGCGCCAATGGTCGTCAAGATGTGATTTTCGATTTTGATATGGATAAACGAAATGGTTATCCAAAATTCTTTATTCTAAAAGCATCACAACAAGAAAACGACCTTCATTTGTGGTCTCCGACCGTATCGAGATTGGCCGAAATGTACTTGAACAAAGCTGAGGCACAGGCAAAACAAGGAAACGCAGCTGGAGCTTTAGAGAGTATAAATGTACTCAGAAGACGTGCAAATGTACCCGAATATGATTTAGGGTCTATTCCTTCAGGACAAACGGTCTTGGATGTCGTTCTAGAAGAACGTCGTTTAGAATTGGCATTTGAAGGCCATAGAAAATTTGATATCTACAGAAATGGAAGAACAATGGATAGACAATATCCAGGAACGCATTTGAGCAATGCCAATCCATTTTTTGAGATAGACCCTACAAACAATGCAATCATTGAGTTCATACCCGAGCAACAAATTCTTATTCAACCTTCACTGGAGCAGAATCAATAAAAATAAGTGCCTGTCTTTAAAAAAATTAATTTGAGTTAGTTTAGTTAATGGTGGCGACCAGTCCCGAAGCACCTTCGGGACTGCCCCCCCCTTAAATTAAAAGAAACAAAAAATAAAAGGTAGTAATAACGTGAAAATATTCACTTTCTTAATAATTGTCGTTTGTATTGCCTATGCCTGCAACAGAAAAGCCGACAGCTTAAAAGCTGAACGCTTGTTTACTACCATACCTACTGAGCTATCAGGTATTGATTTTCAGAATAAAATTCTTGAGTCAGAACAACTACATTACTACAAATATCAATATATCTACATTGGCGGCGGTGTCGCTGCGGCAGATTTTAATAATGATGGCCTAGAAGACTTATTTTTTACTTCAAACATTTACCCAAATAAACTCTTTTTGAACAAGGGAGATTTAAAATTTGAAGACGTTACCGAAAAATCAGGTATTACCAAAAGAATCGGTTTTGATACTGGCATTGCTACTGCCGATGTTAATAATGACGGCTTTATTGATATTTATATAAACCGAGGAGGTTGGTACACGGGCGATGAAAAACTAGCCAACATGCTTTATATCAATAACGGCGATTTAACTTTTACCGAAAAGGCAAAAGAGTATGGTATCGCCGATACCAATAGATCAATTTCGTCCACCTTCTTTGATTATGATAAAGATGGTGATTTAGACCTTTATATATGTAACGCTCCTGCTGATTTTTCGCTCTCAGGAGCACTTTTGGATCTCGACGAACTAGCCAATACCGAAGATAAGGTAAGAGAAGCACGAAGCTCAGATAAACTGTACAAAAATCTTTCAGGAATGGGTTTTGAAGATGTAACAAAAGACGCCGGTATTATGCCTGATCTGGCTTTTGGGATCCATGCTCAAGATGGAGACTTAAATAATGATGGGTGGCTTGACTTATATGTAAGTAACGACTTTATTATGCCAGACTTTGCTTACGTAAACAATGGCGACGGCACATTTACAGATAAAAAAGAAGAACTTTTTAAACACATTCCATATTATAGTATGGGTAGCGATTTTGCCGATGTAAACAATGACGGCCTCTCCGACTTATTCGTGGTCGATATGAGCCCAGAAGATTACGTAAGGTCAAAGACCACAATGTCCATGATGTCCATTGATAGGTTTAATCAAATGACTAAAAACGGGTACCATTATCAGTATATGCATAATATGTTACAGATTAATAATGGAAACCACACCTCATTCAGTGAAGTGGCCAATTTATCTGGTGTTGCAAAAACGGATTGGAGCTGGGCCACACTTTTAGCTGATTTTGATCTAGACGGCCAAAATGATATATATGTCACCAACGGTGTTTATCGTGATGTTGTTCATAGAGATGTCAATAACAAAATAAATGAGCACATTAAATCGAATAGGGCCACTTTAACAGAGAAGGATTTTTATGAATTCACCCAACAGCTTCCACAACAAAAGCTTACCAATTATTTTTTTAAGAACAAAGGAGATCTGTTGTTTGAAGATGCTACCAATACTTGGTCCACCATTGGACCAACGTTTTCCAACGGAGCGGTATATGTAGATTTGGACAACGATGGTGATTTGGATGTGGTAACTAATAATTTAGATGAAAATGCAACATTACTTCGCAATAACGCCTCTCAAATAAATGAGTCCAATTTTTTGACCATCAAGCTAAGTGGGCAGACAAACAATAGCTTTGGTGCAGGTGCAACCGTTAATTTATTCTTTGAAAGTGGCAAGGTGCAATCAAGACAATTAATAAACAATAGGGGCTACATGTCATCACTTTCAAACAGCATCCATTTTGGCCTGGGTAATGAGAACATTATAAAAACCGTTGAAGTAGTCTGGTCAGACGGTAATAGACAAACAATCAAAGACGTTGATGCCAATCAACAATTACAGATTACTTACGAGATTGGCGTTCAAGTCGACGAAGCCAAATCTATAGAAAGTCAACCTCAACTTTTTGAGGAAGCAGTATTCATAGCTTCACATTCCGAATTGGAATTTGATGACTTTAAACGGCAATTATTGTTACCGCACAAGTTATCTCAATTGGGGCCAGCGATGGCAAGTTCAGATTTAAATGGTGATGGTATCGATGACCTTTTTTTGGGTGCCTCCCGAAATCAAAAAGCCAGCATACTCCTTTCTAATGGCACCGACTATAAGAATCTTGAGATAAAAGCCTTTGAAGCTGACAAGGCATATGAAGATATCGATGCGATATTCTTTGACGCCGATAATGATAACGACCAAGATTTATACGTGGTCAGTGGAAGTTATGAGTACGATGAAAACTCAAAATTCTTGCAAGATAGATTGTATTTGAACCAAGGAAATATGGTCTTTATTAAATCAAATCATTTACTGCCTGATTTTACAGTTGCAGGAGCTGTGGTGAAAGCGACAGACTATGATCTAGACGGAGATATCGATCTTTTTGTCGGCGGTCGTGTGATTCCGGGTAAATACCCTTACGCTCCCAAGAGTACTTTATTGATTAACGAAAATGGAAAATTTCAAGATAAGACGGCAAGTTTAGCCCCTGAACTGGAGAAAATTGGGATGGTGACGACGGCGCAATGG
>CAYGUZ010000085.1:4117-7535 GCA_964353215.1 uncultured Flavobacteriaceae bacterium | reverse complement strand
CTCTAATATCAGAATGGTCAAACCTACCTACAACCTCAAAACTATCATCTTTATACGTTTTCCCTAAATCTTGGGTAGCAATAAAAGAGCAAGAATAACGATTGGCCAAATCAATGATATTGATGCCTCCGGTTTTTTCAACTTGTTGAATTTCTAAGGGGTTTTCAGTATCTCTAATTAAAATCTTCATCCATGGGGGAGGTTTAAAAAGGCCCTTGCCTTTTGAGTATGCTTGAGATAGTAGTTCCGTCATACCATATTCTGAGTGTATGGCATCAACACCAAACCCCTTTTTTAACTGGTTATGTAATTCATTTCTTATCATCTCTTTACGCCTGCCCTTCATGCCTCCAGTTTCCATAACAATGGTATGCTTGAGTGAGAAGTTATAATTTTCAACTAAATCTAGTAAAGCAAATGAAACCCCAATGAGCAAAGTTTTTGTTCCCAAGCTTTCTAATTTTTCTAGCTTGATCTTCAGTTCGTTCAGGTTATTTAGGTAAAAGCCGCTATCTGGGTGATTTGATTTTCGAATAAGGTCATCGACCATGTATATCAACGAAGAACCTTTACGTTCTAAATAGGCCGGTAATAGAGCGAGAATACAATAGTCTTGTACATCACCATAAAACGCTTTAAATCCGTTTAAGTAGCTTTTTTTGTAGATAGTGGTGTCCGCGATAAAGTGCTTGCTAGTGATAGCGCCGGTAGTTCCACTACTTTCAAAGATTATTTCAGTATTTTTTTTTGCAGTCAGTATTTTTTTGGACTTAAAAAATTGGATAGGTAAAAAGGGAATATCAGAGACTTGTTGTACACTATCCGGATTTCGTTTTAAATGCTTACAAAAAGTATGGTATACCCCATTGTATTGGTATTGAAATTTGAACGTTTTAAGTGCCAACGAATCAAATTCTTTTTGACTTTGAATATCAAAAAGGGTATCAATTTCAAAGTTTGCCATACAGCACAAAAATAGCCAAATAAAAAGCCCCTAACAATCTTGTTAGAGGCTTTTAAATTGATTAGTATGGATTATTATTTTACAACAAGTTTTCTTGTCATTGTTTTTTTATCTTCGGCTACCTGTAACACATAAACGCCTGGCACAAGTCTAGAAATATCTAGAGTATTCGTACTTATTTTATCGACCAGAACAAGTTCTCCAAAAACATCGTACACCTTAATATTCTTTTTGGCATTAGATGTTGTCGTAATATAAATTTCTTCCCCATAAGCGGGGTTAGGATACATTTTAAAACCTGTTACTTGCGTTTCTTTTTCGTCGTTTACGGTAACTAATTCTTGTCCGAAAGATAGTAACGGTAAGATCAACAGGGCTATAAAGTAGATTTTTTTCATGTTCAAGATTGGGGGTTATCTGAAGTAAAATTACTGAAAGGCAGGGTGTTGGGCTATTTTATGTTGTGAAAGGCAGGGCATTGGTGGTGAGAACGATGAACAGTCAAAATCATCGATGAAGGAATGGTATTTCAACGACTATTTTTACTTAAGGTGCTCTATTTTCAATGTAGTTCGAACATTTCAATTTTTGGTATCCAATGGATTTCAGATTCAAAAAACCGAAGTCTTGTTTCTTTGATGCGATTGGTCTTATCTCTAGAATACTTTGTTCTCAATCTTGCTTTGGAATTTGTAAAATTTAGTTGATGTTTTTTGTCAATATCTTTTTCTTTATCCGTTACAAAAGAAATTACCTTATCCGATACGTTCCATATACCTTTTCCATATTTGTTTACTATGGTCGGATTGCTTTTTTTTCGATTGTTATATGCATGGAATAGAAACGTATAATCTGGCCTTAGTTCTAATCGATACCTAATGATATTGTTTTCATTGTTTAGTAATTCTAGGTAATATTTGCCAATGACCTCGTCTTTTTGCGAAAACAAAAAAGAGCCGCACATAAGAAGTAAAATAAAAACTTTGAATTTCATGAAGTGGTAAGAACTCCTATATGGTAATTTAGGAATTATTTGATAACTAATTTACGTGTAGCCATCTTATCTTTCTCCATAACACGAAGAATGTAAACACCTTTATCTAAATTGGATAGATTTAATTCTTTGCCTAGAATGGTGGTCTCTAGAACTTTTGTGCCTAGAACATCAAAGACTAAAATCTTTTTAGGGGCGTTTTGCGCAGTGCTGATGTAAATTTTTCCGTTGGTAACAGGATTCGGATACAATTTAAATCCGTCAATATCACCCTTGGCTTGATTTTGAGAAAAACCAAACGAGCATACCATAAAGAAGATTACGAAGTAAAGTTGCTTCATATAAAGTATTGGTTACAAAGGCTATGCCACAAATATAAAAATTTGAAGAAGGAACGACCAGTGCTATAAAGATAAATCCCACATTTTTCGATGAACTGCACAAAAAAAGCCCCGCTAAGCGAGGCTTTAGTATGAAAAATCGATTTTTTAGTTAATTCCTACGGTCCAACCTGCTCCCCATGAAGCAACATCTGTACCTGTACCGTTACCTATTCCTGTAACTAAATCGCCTTCAGTGGCAGTTCCATCAATAGATGTATTGGAAACTACGTCAGTAAATGTTACATCGGTAAAAGTTAGGTTAGACCCTATTTCTTGAGATGTAGGTGTAGAAGCTTCATCATCATCAACGGATATACCAGTGTTCTTACCTTCAATTAAAATGTTTGTAAAAGTACCTTGGGTACCAGCGCGCAATAAGAAACCTCTTGTGCTATCGTTAGAGCCACTTTCACTTTTAATAGTGACACTGGTTACGGTAGGGTTAGAGAAAGAACCAGAAGCATTGGTGAAATCCGTATTAAAACCATCACACTCAAAAGCTTCATCTCCAATACCATTGCCTTGCAATACGTAAGCATTGGTTATTGTACCGTTGTAACCTTCCGTCCAGTCAATAGAATCATCTTGTGCTTTAAGAACGGCAACAAAGTTTGCTTTATCTGTTCCTCCAAAATATTCAACACCATCGTCAGCACCTTCAAAAGCTTGTATATATTCAATGGTCGTTCCGTTACCAACACCATAGAAAGAGAAACCATTATTTTCTGATTGCCCGTCTGCAGCACCACCAGAGTATTGTACGCGTACATATCTTAAAATACCAGAATTGTCATCTGCTACGTTACCTCCGTACGGTAAATTTCCAATTTCTGAAGTTGCCGTAGAAGTTCCTGTTACCGAGTTTACAGGCGCTCTACCTAACAGAATAATACCACCCCAATCACCAGCAGAAGGAGCTGTTGAATTAGATGTGAAAATAATAGGATTAGAAGCCGTTCCTTCAGCCATAATTTGAGCTCCCTGCTCAATAGCTAAATAAACATTAGGTCCTGCTTCTGCTTTAATAATTGTTCCAGGCTCTATAGTTAACGTAACCCCAGATGCAACAATAGTTGC
>CAYGUZ010000085.1:0-4017 GCA_964353215.1 uncultured Flavobacteriaceae bacterium | reverse complement strand
TCCAATAGATTGCTAGCACTTAGGTTAGCTTCAAAGTGCTCTCCAATTGGATTTTTCCAAATAAAATTCAGCGTTGGAACGGCTTTTTCTACAATGTTTCCTAAAGAACCTGCACCTAAGGCAGAGATTCTGTCAGAGAAGTATGAAAACACTAATGTTGCTTTCGGATTGTAATTCTCAAATACAGGACTATAATTTAAATCTGCATTTATGATGAAAGGTGATGCCCCCTGTAATTCATCAGAACTTCTGTCGAAAGTGGTACCGAAGGTATTTGCCTCACCAGCCTCAATATTTCTTAAGTCTTGATTAGTTCTTGTATAAGCTGCATTTAAACCAAGGGAAAGGGTTGTCTTTTCCTCGGCATTGGTGATTAGATTTTTTCTTGCCTCTACTTCTAGACCAATTACCTCTGCTTGATTCCCTGTACGGAAAAGACGTTGCGTACCGGTAGCATCGGCTGCAATAACCCTATTTACGGGATCTTTAATTAGTTTTCCAAAAGCGGCTATGGATAAAATCTCACCTCGTTCCATAAACCACTCATATTTGAGGTCAAAGTTGTAGATTTTAGAGAAATTCACACCATCTCCATTCTTACCTCCGAACAAATCAGGATTTCCACCAAAGCGCTGTGTAACACCTTCGTAAACAAAAGGAGCTACTTCTTTAAATTCTGGAAAAGAGACGGTATTACTAAATGCAAACCTTAAATTAGCATCTTCATTTAACTTATACCTCATATTTAAACTGGGAAGAAAAATATTTTCATAAACATTTCTAAAACCAGGGTCAGAAGGAGGAAGGTTGATTACATCATACTGAATTCGCTGACTTACTGATTCCGCTCTAATACCAGGGACAATCAAAAATTTATCGCTAAGGTTTAACTCTGCCATTAGATAACCTGCGTGTATATCAAGGTTTCCTGTATAGGTATTATCTGGCAAACCAGGTCTGTTTACAGCACCGATGTCGTTATTTATAGGATTTAGGTTTCTTATCTCGTAAAGAGCACCCTCCGCACCTGCTAGACTGCTATTTTCAATGGTAAAAAAAGCATCAAAATTGTTTACATCAGTTACAGGTGTAGTTCGGTCAAAGATTCTGTAACCGTAGCGAATACTCTTAAAGTTACGTTCTTTGGTTCTACCGTTATATCCAAATTTTAATACTGTTTTTTCAGATAATTGGTTGCTTAAATTGATAAAGCTATTGAACTCTTGGTCTTCTATATTCTGAAAGAAACGTTGATTTTCGAAAGCTGTATTCGTAAAAAACACAGGATTGGTATTTGGGTCATTATCCAAGGCAAATTGGTAATTCTCTAGGGTAATACGTTTTCTATCTGGTTCATCCGAAAAAACCTTGTTATAACCAGTGCCCCAGTCTAACTTCCATTTTTCGTTAAAACGATGTTGACCAGTTAACTGATTAACAAAAATCATATCTTGATTGAACTGAATATTTGAAACGAAGAAACCATTATCAGAAGTTATACCATCACGATTGAACCCTTGGCCATCAACCCCAAAGAAGCTCACTGCATCCTTGGCGCTATTTATGAATAGTGAGCTGTATTTGATTTTGTTTTCGTTATTTATCTTATAAACTATGTTTCCAAGCGCAGTGGTCGTTGTTTTGTAGGCGTACTCTGCGGTATTGGGAAAGTCAAACTTTAGAACATTAGTAAAATCCCTTGCAGGGCCTTGTAAAAACTCATAACCATTACCAAAACTTGCTGTACCAAAAAAGCTCAATCGCGATTCGTCATTTAGGTTTATAGAGTAACCTCCCTCGATTGAACCATTGATATTAATAGGTGCGGACATACTTTCTGGGTCTACTCCGTGAGATAGGATTACAGCAAATGGATTGTTGTTGTATCTATTGTAGAAACCAAAGAAGCTAGTTCCTTCGCTCTGTAAAAAATCTTCGCCAATAGCGTTGCTATTTATACCACTACCTAATGAGACGGATAAATAACCATCACCTGTATATTCTTTAGAGTCTATATTAACATTACCCGCAGCAAAATCTCCATAAAAATCAGAGTTATATGCCTTACTTACAGCCACATTCTCTATAATATTTGATGAAAATAGATTTAAATCGATGTTCTTTTTATTGACATCATTGGAAGGAAGTGATAAGCCGTTCATGGTCGTATTTTGGTATCGATCACCAAGACCACGTACATAAACGTTGCTTGAACCCTGTTGTTTTGAGATTCCCGATATTTGAGCTACCGCGCCAGCGGCATCATCTATTCCTTTTAAGGTCAATGCCTCTGCACTTATTGCTTCTTGAAGAACTACGGCATTTTTCTGTTCCAAAAGCAAGGCAATTTCAGAATCTTTTCTTGCAGAGGTAGTAATCACCACCTCATCTAAAGCAAAGCCTTGAGAGGCACTCATGGGAACATTGATAGTGGTAACTTTATCCGCGACGACCTCGACATCTGGTATTTCTACGGTTTCATAGCCTAAATAACTATACTGAACGATATAAACACCTGGCTCCAGATTTGTAATTTCATACAAACCATCAAAATCTGATGTTGTCCCTATTGTCGTTCCTTTAATTAGAACATTAGCAAAAGGTAATGGTTCGTCGTTTAATTCTTTGTCGGTAAGTTTACCAATAATACTACCTGTTCCTTGCGATAGCACAGTTGTAGTGAATATTAATGTTAATATGGTAAAAACGTTTTTCATTGTATGGTCTATGTTTTAACGCTGCGCAAAGAAAGACATGTGTTGTAAAAGCTGTGTAAGGCGTAGGTTAAGAGTTTATTTTAAAAGTATTACCATAATGTTATCACATTAAGTCAACGTTAAGAGATCAAAGTGTAATTGTATTATCTTTACATTTGAGCAGACAATTCTTTAAAACCATCCAATGAAGACCAGTGATATTAGAATACTTTTGGTTGATGATGAACCAGATATTCTTGAAATTGTAAGTTATAACCTCGCTTCTGAAGGGTATGAGGTATTTACGGCGAAAAATGGTGTGGAAGGTGTCGCAAAAGCCAAAAAGAAGCATCCCCACCTCATTATCTTAGATGTTATGATGCCTGAGATGGACGGTATCGAGGCTTGCGAGATAATGAGAAGTACACCAGGTTTGGAAAATTCAATTATTACTTTTTTAACTGCTCGTGGCGAAGATTATTCTCAAGTCGCAGGTTTTGATGCAGGGGCCGACGATTACATTACCAAGCCTATTAAACCTAAAGTGCTTGTCAGTAAAGTGAAGGCTCTTTTACGAAGGTTGAAAGAAGATAAAGAAGATGCTGAGGATATTGTAAAAGTAGGTAATATCGTCATTAATAGAGAAGAGTATAAAATTGTAAATGACGGTAAAGAAATTATATTGCCAAGAAAAGAGTTTGAGCTTTTAGCATTACTTACATCTAAACCGAGTAAAGTATTCAAAAGAGAGGTTATTCTTGATAAAGTCTGGGGAAATGAAGTTGTTGTCGGGGGTAGAACAATAGATGTTCATATTCGTAAACTAAGAGAGAAAATAGGAGACCATCACTTTAAAACTGTGAAAGGGGTAGGGTATAAGTTCGTTCTATAATGGCTATTAAGCTTAAAAAGTCATATAGATTTGCACTGCGTTCATCGCTATATATTTCAATTCTTCTTACGGCATCACTTTTACTGGTTTTCTGGATAACCGACAGTTTAGATTGGAAACAATTGTTGCTCTTTTTGCCTATTTCTTTCCTGATTCCTTTCATTATTATTCAGACTAGGGTAGAACGCTTTATCTACCGCCGTGTAAAGAAAATATATGATGATGTTTCCTTACTGGAATCTTCTTCGTTTTCTTCAAGACCGGTAACCACCGATATGAAAACCTTAACTGAAGAGATCGGCAAATTTGCGAAGGATAAGAAGGTGGAAATAGACACACTCAAGATTCGGGAAGAATATAGAAAAGACTTTTTAGGTAATGTGTCGCATGAACTAAAAACACCCTTGTTTACGGTACAAGGCTATATTT
>CAYGUZ010000084.1:1296-7596 GCA_964353215.1 uncultured Flavobacteriaceae bacterium | reverse complement strand
TTTACGGCTCAAATTTTAAGACAAACCAACTACACTGATCACCCAAATATTAAAAAAAACAAATATGAAAAAACATAATTTTAGCGCAGGACCCTGTATTCTTCCGCAAGAAGTAATGAAAAAAGCCGCAGAGGCGGTAATAGAGTTAAACGGAAGTGGTCTTTCATTGATAGAAATATCACATCGAAGCCCAGCTTTTGTTGAAATTATGGAAACAGCACGTTCTTTAGCTTTAGAACTATTAGGATTAACGGAGAAAGGATATACGGCGTTATTTCTTCAAGGTGGAGCGAGCACCCAATTTTTAGCCGTGGCCTATAATTTATTAGAAGAAAAAGCAGGCTATCTAAATACAGGTACGTGGAGTTTAAAGGCCATAAAAGAAGCACGACTGTTCGGCGATGTTGTTGAAGTAGCTTCTTCACAAGAGAAAAACTTCAACTATATCCCGAAGGGATATGACATTCCGAAGGGATTGGATTATCTGCACATCACTTCTAACAATACCATTTTTGGAACACAGTTAAAAGAATTCCCAACAGTTGACTGTCCGTTGATATGTGATATGAGTTCCGACATTTTTTCACGCCAGCTAGATTTTTCAAAATTCGATTTGATTTACGCCGGAGCCCAAAAGAATATGGGCCCTGCCGGTACGACCTTAGTAGTTGTAAAAGATGCTATTTTAGGCAAGGTTTCAAGAAAAATTCCTTCCATGTTAGACTACAAAACCCATATTAGCAAAGACAGTATGTTCAATACGCCACCTGTGTTTCCAGTGTATGTATCTATGCTAACAATGCAATGGTTAAAAGATTTGGGCGGTATCTCAGCTATTGAAGAAACCAATGAAAAGAAAGCAAATCTTATTTATTCTGAAATTGATTTAAACCCCGTATTCTCAGGGTTTGCTGCCAAAGAAGATCGTTCAAATATGAATGCTACTTTTAATATAACCGATGATACCTTAAAAGAAACTTTTGACAAAAATTGTAAAGAGGCAGGTATCAATGGTTTAAATGGTCACAGATCAGTAGGCGGTTATCGTGCATCGATGTATAATGCCCTATCCTTAGAAAGTGTAGGTATTTTAGTAGATATTATGAGTGAATTAGAACGTAAAGGGTAAGTTAATGATTAAGATTTTAGCGAACGACGGAATATCTGCTTCAGGGGTTCAAAAATTAGAACAAGGTGGTTTCGAGGTATTGACAACTAAAGTAGCACAAGAGCAGCTAGCTAATTTTATTAATGAAAATAATGTCAATGCACTATTAGTGCGGAGTGCTACCGAGGTTAGAAAAAAGCTAATTGACGCCTGCGCTTCATTAAAATTGATTGGTCGTGGAGGGGTCGGTATGGATAATATTGATGTTGCCTATGCCAAATCAAAAGGAATTTATGTAATCAACACACCTGCGGCATCTTCAGAATCTGTGGCAGAACTGGTTTTTGCCCACTTGTTCAGTGGAGTTCGTTACTTGCACGATTCTAATAGAAATATGCCACTTGAAGGAGACAGTAAATTTAAACAGCTTAAAAAGTTATATGGCGGTGGATCTGAATTAAGAGGCAAAACTATTGGAATTATAGGCTTCGGAAGAATAGGCCAGGCTACAGCAAAAATTGCCTTGGGTATTGGCATGAAAGTTCTTTTTACGGATCGTAAAAGTGAAAAAGTAGATTTAAGTTTAGATTTTTACGATGGACAATCCCTAACTTTTCATCTAAAAAGCAATAGCTTGGATGACGTTTTAAAGCGTTCTGATTTTTTGACCTTACATGTTCCCGCTCAAAAAGAATATTTAATCGGTGCCGCAGAATTTTCTAAAATGAAAGATGGCGTTAGTATCATCAATGCTTCTAGAGGCGGAACCGTCGATGAAGTGGCATTAGTAGATGCTCTAGAAACAGGTAAAGTTTCTTTCGCTGGCTTAGATGTTTATGAATCAGAACCCAATCCAGAGATAAAAATTTTAATGCACCCAAAAATTTCACTCACACCACATATTGGTGCGGCGACCAATGAAGCTCAAGATAGAATAGGTTTAGAACTTGCAGACCAAATTATCGAGTTGCTTCAATAAAATCGATTTTACCATCTTTTCTTTGTAAAGTGGTTCTTTTTTGTACATTGTAACCTTTATTCTAAATACTATATAAATGTCAGGATTATTAGATTTAATAAATAGCCCAATAGGCAAACAATTAATTAGCGGCGTTGCCGGTCAAACCGGTCAACCCGAAAACAAAACGGCGGATGTACTTGCAATGGCCATGCCTTTGATTATGGGTGCCATGAAAAAAAATACCACTACCCCTGGTGGAGCGCAAGGGCTTATGAATGCCCTTTCGTCAAAACACGATGGTAGCATCTTGGATAACCTCGGAGGCTTGTTCGGTGGTGGTGTAGACCAATCGGTAATGGATGACGGAGCAGGAATTTTAGGTCATGTTTTTGGTTCTAAACAGCCTCAAGTTGAAAACGCCTTAAGCAGTAAAGCGGGTATTGATGCCGGTTCAGTGGCACAAATATTAAAAATTGCCGCTCCTATACTTTTAGGATATTTAGGCAAACAGACGAGACAACAAAATGTATCAAGTCCTGATGCTTTAAGTGGTCTTCTAGGTGGTCTCATGGGTGGAACAAAAACTGCAAACAAGCAACAATCTCTTATTGAGTCGTTTTTAGACTCTGATGGCGATGGAAGCGTAATCGATGACCTAGCTGGAATGGTGCTATCTGGTGGAAACCAAAAGAAGAGTGGACTTGGCGGCCTTTTAGGAGGTTTGTTCGGAAAATAACATCACGCTACAGTATTTAACAGGCCGTTTAGATTTTCTAAGCGGCTTTTTTTATATTTTAAGGGTATGAAAAAGAATATTTTAAATCTGTTTACTGCATTCTTATTACTTATTACATCTTTAAGTTCTTGTGGCACTCAAAAAGAAGCTTTGGCCATTTCTGATAAGGAAAAAGAAATCTTTGCTTCGCGATCAGGGGAGCCTGTTGAAATTTCCGATGAAAAAACGGAATATGAAATCATTATTATTGAACCAGGTTTTAATATTTGGCTGCAAAGTGTGGCTAGACCAGAAGGTTATTATTCGCAATCTTTTCTAGAAAATCGTAATCAAATACTTGTACTCAATTGGAATCAAAGAGTTTTACAACCAAATAGATTCAATCCAAATCTATACGAACTACAAATAAATTATGACCCGCGAATAGATTATGGCTACGAAGTGAATTATAAACTCTATAATTATTTTGTATTCTTTCAAAGAAGATACAATCAACGCCTAGGTCCTTTTTTACCTAGAATATAATCTCGTAAATTTGCCGTCGAAAATCTAATGATGGAGAAACTTAAAAAGCGTTGGGGTATAGATTCCAACTTTCAAATAATTATAATTTTTATCGTTTTTGCCATTACTGGTAGCGTTTCGGCAAAACTAGCTGCTCCAATAACAGAGTTTATCGGTGTTACAAAAGAAAATGTATCTGGTTGGGTCTATTGGCCAATAAGAATCTTACTTATTTTTCCGATTTATCAAGTGTTATTGGTGTTTTTTGGATGGCTCTTTGGGCAGTACAAGTTCTTTTGGGCTTTTGAAAAGAAAATGTTGAAACGTCTCGGTCTAGGGTCGTTCATATCCTAGTTTTGTGATTTAATTAACACTCTTGCACTCTTAATTTTAACTAGATTTGTTGGGTGAAACCGATTGTTCGAACATTAGGCCTTTTTCTATTTGCAGCCTTATTACTCTTTAAGGTAGCTGGTTTGCATTCCTTTACGCATATAGAAAACACTGACGAAATCAACGATTGTCTGGTTTGCCATATGGCGACTGAAGAACAGCAAAATGTTTCCTTCTTACCATTAGATTTTAATATTGAATTTGAAACTTTCTATTTCTATGAAGAAGGTGACATATTTACGCATCAGTTCTTAAATGGTAAAAACAATTTCACTTTTCGGTATAGTAGGCCTCCGCCTTTTCTAAGTCTTATTTCTTAGATTAATTCTTCAACCCTTTTGGGGTAATTCTCTTATTAATATCCTTTTATGATTAAAGTGCTTTTTGTAGCATTGTTCTATTTTACAGCATACTTTACTCTTGCGCAAGATTGCAAGAGTAGCTTGTCTGGTGTCGTTATAGATTATCACGATAAAACCCCATTAATGAATGCCAACATTCAGACTTTGGATGGGGGCATCAAAATAATCACTGACATAAACGGTGAATTTACAATTTCAAATCTTTGTGATAAGACTTATACTTTTGAGATCAGTCATCCAGAATGTAGCACTACCCTACTGAATGTCAACGTAAAAGGCAAGACGAATATTGATATCAAACTAGAGCATCATTTAGAAGAGCTCGAAGAGGTGAAGGTTATAGGCAGTTCAATAAAACAGACCAATTCTGCCCAAGAAGTTTCTTTGGACGTTGAAAAACTGGAAGAGTTCAGCAGTGGTACCTTGGGTGATGCCTTAAGCCAAATCTCAGGCGTATCCATTTTGAGTACTGGAGCAAATATTGTTAAGCCGTCTATACATGGACTTAATGGAAGTAGAGTTTTATTATTGAACAATGGGGTGCGAATGCAAGATATGGAATGGGGTGACGAACATGCCCCTAATGTAGATTTGAATGCTGCGGGTTCTGTATCTGTAATAAAGGGAGCCTCAGCGTTGCAGTATGGCGGTGATGCTATTGGTGGTGTTATTTTAATGAACCAGTTGCCCTTTACCAAAACCGATTCTTTGTATGGCAAAACAATTCTAAATGGAGTTTCAAATGGCCGTGGCGGTTCAGCGAGCACTGAGTTGATTCGCACCTATGAGAATGGTTGGTTTTTAAAAGGTCAGGCTTCTTATAAACGTATTGGAGATCGAGAGGCACCTGACTATATACTTTCCAACACAGGAATTCAAGAAATAGGAGCTTCTTTGGCAACTGGTAGAAATCTCTTTGAATGGGGTTGGAATCTAAACTACTCGTTCTACGATGCAGAAATAGCAATTTTACGCTCTTCGCATGTCGGTAATGTTGATGATTTAATTCGATCGATAAACACCCAACAGCCCTTATTTATACGTCCGTTCACTTACGATTTAAACAATCCAAGGCAAAAAGTTACCCACCATTTGGCCAAACTGAGTTTTTACAAACGTTTTGAAGGTCTGGGAAAGTGGAACCTACAATATGATTTTCAAAGTAATAATCGCCTTGAATTTGATGTTCGTAGAGGAGAATCAGATGACAGACAGTCCCTAGACTTAGCGTTGACGACCCATAGTGTAACAACGGATTTTAAGTGGGACGCCAATAAAAACTATGAATTTAAGACCGGACTCTTACTTCGCTATCAGAATAATTTCGCGGATCCTGCCACGGGAATTAGAAGATTGATACCTGATTATAACAAGTTCGATACAGGAGCATTCGTAATAGGAGAATTTCAATTTAGTGACAATCTTACCTTAGATACTGGGCTACGTTATGATTTTAGTAAAATAGATGCCAAGAAATTTTATCAAACATCACGTTGGGAAGAGCGCGGTTACGACCAAGATTTTCAAGGCATAGTAATTGATGATTTAGGGAACCAGTTATTGGTCAATCCTATTTTTGATTATCATAATTTTTCAGGTTCAGTAGGGCTTCAGTATCGTAAAAATAATTTTTCTACGCTAAGGGTAAATTATACACTGGCGCAACGTGCACCGAACCCTGCAGAATTATTTAGTGATGGATTGCATCAATCTGCTTCTCGAATAGAACTCGGTGATTTAAGACTTGATAGCGAAACATCGCATAAATTTTCAGTTGCCAAAGAACGTGACTATGGTGCGTGGGGTTATTCCATAGAACCCTATATCAACTTGGTATCAGATTTTATGCTCTTGGAGCCAACCGGGGTGGAGTTTACCATTCGAGGTGCATTTCCTGTTTGGTCGTATAGGCAAACAAGGGCACGCCTACTGGGTATAGATGCGAATATCTATACCGAGTTTGCCAATAACTGGAAAACGGACCATTCTTTTTCAATTGTAAAGGGAAAAGACATTTCTAAAGAGACTGCTTTAATAAACATACCCGCGGCGAATTTTAGAAACAGTCTAACCTTTAATAAAGAAAACTGGAAGAATCTAGAACTTCGATTAAGCAGTGAATATGTTTTTAGACAGAATGAAATTCCTGATAATCTAACCGTTTTCTCCCCTGAGCGGCAGCAAGAAGTTTTATTGGAAATTAATACGGCGCCACTGGCCTATCATATGCTAGATT
>CAYGUZ010000084.1:0-1286 GCA_964353215.1 uncultured Flavobacteriaceae bacterium | reverse complement strand
CGATTTTTATTCGAAAGCTGAATTTGATTTAGGTAAGAAAAATAGGCTAACAACAAGTCTTATAGTAAACAATTTACTCGATACAAATTTTAGAAACTATTTAAACAGACAGCGATTTTTTGCTGATGATTTAGGTAGAAATATCATATTACAATTAAAATTCAATTATTAAAATGAAAACAATTAAATCCCAATTATTAAAAATGAAAACTATGAAAACAACTAAATTTTTAACATTATTTGCACTCGGAGGAGTATTATTAAGTTCTTGCTCCAATGATGACGAAGGCAATCCGGAGCCTGTAAATGAGGAGGAAACAATAACCACGATTATCGTTACTTTAAGTGGTGGTATGAATGGAGATATTGTATTACGAAGTCAAGATTTAGATGGTGATGGCCCAGATGCTCCTGTAATTACAATTTCAAACGACCTAGAAGGTAATACAACCTATACTGGAACTATTCAGTTTTTAAACGAAACGGAAAGTCCTGTTGAAAATATCACTGAAGAAGTCGAAGAAGAAGCTAATGAACACCAAGTTATCTATAGTGCAACAGGTTCTATTGCCAGTGTGGCCACGACTGATGTTGACGGCGATGGAAATGCTCTAGGACTCACTTTTCAATTGGCTACAAATTCTGCGGGTTCTGCTTCTTTGACCACAACATTAAGACATGAGCCGACTAAACCGAATGACGGTACTTTGGCCGGGGCGGGTGGTGAAACCGATGCTACCGCAACTTTCGATTTGTTAATAACTAATTAAAGAGTAAAAAAGAGCCGCTTTTAGCGGCTCTTTTTATATATCGATTATTTTTTTGGCTTTCTTTCCACTAAGTAGATAGGTATATACCCACATAATTGTAAAAGTGGGTACGACATCTAAGCCCGGTATCAATTCTTCTACAAAAGTCACTACCCCAGCTGCTTGACCAAGTTTTCCCTTATACATGCGTGTCATAAGCCAGCCCGCTAATGGCGCCCAAATAACGTCGGAAAACTCCCCAATACCTGGTAAAACAAAAGAGAGCATGCCTAGGGCGTCAAACAATAGTCCGAGGAAAAGATTCCTGATTTTTTTATCCTTTAATTTTGACATACACGAAAAATAGTGATTCTTACGTAAATTAAAACAAAAGGAGTGCCAAAATTATTAGTGCAAACGAGACGTGACCAATTTTAAAAACTCGTTACGCGTTTCTATCTTTTCAAATTGCCCTCTAAAACCAGATGTAGTCGTTACAGAGTTTTGTTTTTGTACGCCACGCATCATCATACACAT
>CAYGUZ010000083.1:0-7659 GCA_964353215.1 uncultured Flavobacteriaceae bacterium | reverse complement strand
ACCTTCTACTTATTTTTACTAGAAACCCTGAACTGGGCAAATGTAAAACCCGATTGGCATCAACTGTCGGAAACGAAGTAGCCTTAGCTATCTACAAATTCTTACTTGAGCATACGGCAGCAATTACCAAAGACTTAAATTTTGACAAATACGTTTATTATTCTGAAGAAGTCTGGGAAGATGATGTTTGGGATTCAAAAATATTTACAAAAAAACTACAACAAGGTATCGACCTCGGAGCTCGCATGGCAAGCGCTTTTGAACAGGGATTCAGTAGCGGATACAAGAAAATATGCATCATAGGCAGTGATATGTTCGACCTTTCTCAAAAAGACCTTGAAAATGCTTTTGCCGAACTTGACACCCATGATTTTGTAATCGGGCCAGCGGAAGATGGCGGCTATTACTTGCTGGGTATGAAGTTCTTAGAGCCTAAATTATTTCAAGATAAAGCGTGGGGCACTGGTAATGTTTTAAAACATACCCTGCTCGATTTACAAAAGCGAAGCTTCAGCACCTTGGATACCAGAAATGATGTAGACCTTTATGAAGACATTCAAAATATCGATGCCTTTCAACCTTTTTTTAAAAATCTAAAAAAATGACCCAAAAACAACTAGACGAATCAGTAGCATATTTAAAAACCAAAGGTTTTGATACCCCAGAGATCGGTATCGTATTGGGCACAGGCCTCGGGCAACTTGTTAATGAGATAGAAAACCCGATAGAGGCTCATTACAATCATATCCCCTACTTTCCGCTTGCGACAGTAGAGTTTCATACCGGAAAGTTGATCTATGGTACCATCGGTACTAAAAAAGTAGTGGTTATGCAGGGCCGTTTTCACTTGTATGAAGGTTACGATTTTTCGGATGTAACTTACCCAATAAGAGTGATGCGGCAGTTAGGGATTGATAAACTTTTTGTTTCTAATGCGGCTGGTGCCATAAATCTAAATTTTAAAAAAGGTGATATTATGCTTATCGAAGACCATATTAATCTTCAGGGTGGCTCACCCTTGGCATTTAAGAATGTAGCCGAATTTGGAGACCGTTTTGTTGATATGATGGAGCCTTATGATGTAAGTATGCGACAAAAGATTGAAAAAATTGCAGAGCGCGAATCCATTTCATTACAAAAAGGCGTTTATGCCTCGGTAGTTGGTCCGCAATTAGAAACGAAGGCCGAGTATCGAATGTTAAAAACAATTGGTGCAGATGCCGTAGGTATGAGCACAGTGCCCGAAATTATTGTCGCCAATCACCTGCGCTTGCCAGCAGTCGCGGTTTCTGTACTAACCGATGAGTGTGACCCAGATAATCTGCAGCCTGTGAATATTCAAGAGATTATCGAAATTGCAGGAAATACAGAGCCAAAAATGATTAAGCTCTTTAAAGAGCTGCTAAAAGAAATTTAGATTATTGCTGTAAGTTTTGGTAATTCTTTACTACCTAAAATGGGTAATTATATATGATGACCAAGGTTAAAGAACCCAAAATAAGTGTTATAATACCTGTTCTAAATGAGGCTATTGGAATTGGCACATTGCTTGACTATATTCTAAGCATAAATTCAAAATACATTTCTGAAATCTTCTTAATCGATGGCGGCAGTACCGACGGCACTATAGATATTTTAAAAGATTATAATATCAAGGTTTTTTCATCTAAGAGGGGGCGGGCAGCGCAAATGAATTTTGGTGCAAAAAAAGCTTCGGGCGATATCTTATATTTTCTTCATGCCGATACGTTTCCTCCAAATAATTTTGACAGATTAATCGTTGACGCATATAAAGACGGTGCTGAAAATGGGTGCTTTAGAATGCAATTTGACTCCAAAAATCCCATTCTTAAATTTTTTGCTTGGTTATCTCGCATAAACCATACGTTATGTCGAGGCGGTGATCAGTCTTTGTTTATAGATAGATTACTTTTTGAAAAACAAGGAGGTTTTAATGAAAACTACCTCATTTATGAAGATAGCGAGTTTATTTCTAGGCTCTATAAAGAAACACGTTTTACCATTTTACCGCAAAGCGTAGTTACGTCCGCCAGAAAGTACCGCCAAAAAGGATGGATACGAGTGCAATTTCATTTTGGAGTAATTCATTTAAAAAATTACTTAGGCGCAGGTCCGAAGGAGCTGTATCGTTACTATGCGGAAAACTTACTGTCTTAGATTTCTATTTATCAAAAGAGATTGAGCCCTCAAAGTCTAAAATAACCCCTTCAGAAATCCATTTGGCAAGGGCCTGTCTATTATCAGGGTCTAGAATACGTCTTTGATCCTTTTCACTACGAATATTTCCCACCTCGATATAAACCATTGCCGGTAATGTGTTTTTCACCAAATAAAGAGAACTGCGGTCTTCAAAAGTGCCTTGATAACCTCTATTTGGCTGAAATTTGGCGTACTTCTTTAAAAAAGTCTGGTGAATGCTTTCTGCCAAACGCTTTCCATTTTTGCTTTTTTCATGATGATAAAAGAATACATCTATATTGGTACCTTTACTACGACTATCTACATGGGTAACCAATAGGCGTTGGTACTTGCCTAGGTTTTCTTTATAAAGCTTATTGATCACCTTTACCCTTTGTTTTAGCCTTGCCAGTTGGTTTAGAGGAATTTCTTTGTTTGGATAAGTAACCTCATCAGTATCGAGTTCTAATCTTCTGCTATCTCTAATACCATCATTCTCATCTTTAATAATCAGAAATACCTCTGCACCGTGCGAAATTAATTCTCTTGCCAATCGCAACGTGATGTCATAAGCATATTCGTCTTCCGCTATCAACTTTCCGTTATAGTTCTCCACCGCTCCCGGGTCAGGGCCTCCGTGACCAGAAACTAAATAATAGATATTGTCTTTTAGGCGATTGCTGAGTGAATCTATTCGCGCAAAATCTTCTCCAAAAATTGGATACTCTCTGAAAGCTGATAAATTCACATTTTCAACCTTATTTAATACCCTTGTATCTGGAATAAAATAAGTTTCCCCGATTTTTAAATACTCTTCTTCTGTAAGTTTGGCTTTATTTGCCTCAACGAAAGCATTATAAAACTTACTGGGATTCACTTCATTTTTTCGGAGAAGGGAATAGATGCCATCACCTTTTTCGGCAGTCACGATTTTTAAGGAATCTTGCGCAGTTATACCTGCGCAGATAAAAAGAAAAGAGAATACGAATGATTTGCCCAAGCTTTTTTCAGCAAATCTAATAGCTATTTTTCAATTTCTAAATCGGCATAATCATTTAAAACCCCGCTTGTGATAATATTTGACAGTAACTCTTGGTCCGCATTTACAAGAATTGTATCTTCAATCGTAAGCTTTTTTCCATTTCCAATCTCGATCAAGGTGATTGGCGGAAGGGCATTCTTTGCCAAGTACAGATTATTCTTATCAGTAAAAATCTCGGTATATTCTCTAAAGGGTTTACTTTCTATACTGTTTTCATTAAAGGTGCGCTGTATATTGGCAGCAATACGTCGCCCATCTTCGCTAGAGTTATGATGGTAAACAGAAACCTCACAATGTTCGTCAGTGATGTCGTCGTTTACCCTTGTAATCAGTAGGCGCTGGTATTTACCTTGATGTTTCAAATACTTCTTATTAATAATTTCAACGTATTCTTGCATCTGACTTAAGGGAGCCATAGCACCTTCAGTCTTTTTAAATGGTGATTCTTCCGCTAATGCATGTTTATTTTCTGCCTCACTTTCTATTAAGTATACCTGGGCACCGTGCACCATTAATTCTTGAGCTAAATTTAGCGTGATTTCATCCGTTAGTTTATTTACAGACGCAGATGTTGCGTCAACACTATTACCTGAAATAAGATAAATTACAGCATTCTTAAGCCTCGTACTCTTTGGTGAAATCTCCGCCAACTCCGATTTAAAAATCGATTCTTCCATTTTATTATCAGTTCGAACCTGAACAGCCGTTTTCTTAAAAGAATCCGCTGCGTAGGGTATAAGGTATGCTCTACCCAAATGAAGTTCACTTCCATTTCTTAGATTCTTCTCATTTAACGCTACAAACTCCGCATAATACTTTGTCGGATTTAAGCCTTGCTTTCTGAGGATTGAGAAAATGCCATCACCACTTTCTGCAACTGCGATATGATTGCTGTTTTGCCCAAGCATTAATAACGGATATAAAATCCAAAGGACAGAAAATACTACTTTCATGATAAAGTATTTATGCAGTGGGATGCCTTGCAAATATGCATAATTATCGACGAAATGCAAAAAAATACGATGAAATGTGTTAAAATATTTATTTGATAAAGAAAAATATTACAATTAAGCGTTAGAAATACTGTCCAATTCCAAAAACCACCCCTCTAGTAGCATCCTTAGTAATGCCATGGCCGTAGTCAATTCTGAAAATGGCATTAAAAATACGTTTATGGATAAATCGAATACCGATCCCTGGATATACCCTCAGATTTTGGTTGTCGGCAAAATCTCCGAAATCTCCTCCAGGGTTACGCCAGCTACCTCCATCAACAAATAGATTTCCTTGCAGTACGAACCAATCTTTGTCTACTAAAGTATGTCGATACTCGGTATTCAATACAATGGCACCTGTACCGCGATCAATCGTATTACCTACCCCTCTAATATTTAAATTATTATCTACTGCGAAAGGGGCAAAAGGCGTATTTAAATTACTTGCCAGGCCCAATCTTAACCTATTGGCCCAATTACCTCGCTCGCCCACTCTTGTAAAATAAGAGAAGTCGTTAAACCCTATTGCAAATTCTGGCAACGTCGCGTTGGCGCTGTTTACATATTGAAAATTCAAGGTACTTCTAAAGCCTGATAGGTATTGGTAATAGTATTCAATGCCATCATAATTATAGATGAACTTGTACAAATACTTATCTACATTAAGACCTTGCGGTACGTTTGGGTCGGTAGCACCCGAAATGTATTGGTAATCTTCCGTAAAGAAGTTTACTCCAAACTCAATTCTATGTTTGTAATCGAACTCGTAAAGTGCCAATAGTTCAATAGATTCATTGTTATACCTATAATCTGCATTACCATTTTCAAGAAAAACAGGTTCTTGTGTGGTCAAATCTTGGTAATTAATTGCCAAGCCTAAATGTTTTGAAAACAAATAAGGTGCCCTCACATTAATACCATACGAATTAAAGATATCGTATTGATAAAAGCCACCAAGGGTAACATTTTGTCCTAAAAAATTAAATTCTTGCAGCCCTACCCTAAATGCAAACTCATCGTTGTTCGATGTGAAAATATTTGCAAAAGGTATCAAGGTGAGATTTTCTTCAATGCCATAGACGACATCTGCTTTTTCTTTATTGTCCTTATAAAAAACCTGATAATAGGCATGCGATACCGATGGCAATCGCTTTAATCGGGCAATGTCATCTTCTAGAAGAACGGAATCTAACAACATACCCGGTTCTAGTCTTGTGATTTTTTTTATAAAAGAAGTTTTGGATCTTTTATTCCCTTGAATTTTTAATTCTACCACGGTACTTTGTGCAAACATCCCCGTGGAAAATAGCAGTATTAAAATACCCGAATATTTTAAAATGGGTTTCAATTTTTTTCTTTAAATATAGTCGAAAACATACTAAGGGATATTAAATGGAACGGTAGAAAACAGATTTACCCAATTATCTTCACTTACGGCCAAGAGTGTAAAATTATAGGGCTGCCCTGTTTCCAACATTGGAGGTATCTCTTCTGTGATGTTTAATACAACATTATCCAATTTATAATATTGAAACCTCTTCTCAAAAGTATAGGTACCCGATAACAAATCGTTATTAGTGTTTGAAACCACATGAAAATATATTTTCGTGTCGTCAAAAACTCCATCTTGCCAGATAAATACCGGCATGTTGGATGGTTGAACCCTAACATTCTCAGATAGGTATTCGGTTGGCCTAGAAGTTTGCTTTAATCTAATGGGGTTTGAAAGGTGAATCTTTCCGCGCTCTTCAAAAGATACGATTATCCATTTCTCATGCTCTGGCACTATTTCATATTTCAAAAGATAACCGTTAAAAACATCAATTAAATCACCTTCTCCTTTAGTGTACTGAGCAAAATCATTCTTGTCCACATCTGAGTTTTCAGTTTGATAAAAATTTATGTTGCTGACCCCTGATCGAGGGTACAAGAAAACGCTAACTACTTTTGAATCTTCATTACTGGCTGCACAGGCGATAACATTATCAATACTAAATTCTTTGTTTTGCAATGCCTCTTCTAAAGAAATTTTAGAATCTGCAGAACTGTCATCAGAAGAACAGGAATAGAAGAATATGAATACTAAAAAGAAAAAAGAAGCTTCCCTTTTCATCGGCATATTTTTCTTTAATAGTCGCCGTAATACGCTCTAATTACATTTTCAACAGGTTTATTTTGGGGGGTAAAACGATTATCTTCTATTCCGCCCGATTTTTCGTGATTTATAAACCATTTCCATACAAATCCTCCAGCGAACCAATCTTCCTTCCAAAATTCTTCAAAAATAGCTTTTGTGGCATCTACCTGCGCTTGAAGATTTACCGCCATTTCATTTCTATCTACTAACCATGGCTTTTTTGCTGTATAATCCATACTGCGATAACCAAATTCGGTAAACAAAATCGGCTTGTCTTTTTCGCTAGAAACCGCTTTTAACTTTATCTTCCATTTTTGCCAACCTTCTTGCATTTGCTCTTGAGATGGAAACTGTGCTTCGTTAAGGGGAAAGTAGGCATCTACCCCTATAAAATCTAGTTGGCCCCAAAAAGGTGTTCTGGTATATTCATCCCAATTTGCGGCATAGGTTAGTTTGCCAGTATAAACTTTTCGTACTTTTTTAATGAGTCCTTGCCAATAATCGGGCCTATTTTTTACAAACTCTTCTAATTCCGTTCCAATGCAGTAGATATCTGCCTTGGTTTCTTGCGCTAGCTCCGCATAGGTCAATATAAAATCAGTGTAGGTCTTTTCTAAAGTCTGCCAGTCTTCCTCAGACTCCATAAGCATATCTCCGGTAAACTCACCACGCCATACCCATATTTGAGGTTTGAGCATTATTTTCACTTTGTTTTTTTGAAGTAATTGAATATACTGTTTTGCGCCAGCTCTAGTCTCGCCAAACCATTGCCTATCGGTATTGAAAACGACATTTGGCGCGCTCAAACTTTTTATGAAGCCAAAAGGCATAATAGCTGCGTAATTGGCATTAACCTTTACAACTGGATCTACATTTGACTGCGCAATCTTGTTTCTTGAACCAACAAAACTGACTCCGTTTATTTTTTCATCAATTTGACTATTACAAGAAAATTGAAGTAGGCATAAAAAAAGAAGCCTTAATACTTTCATAGTTAAAAGTTAAGGCTTCTAAAATACTTGTTTTTTAAACTAAAGACTAAAAAACTGCCCGTAAACCTATGTTAAAAGTTTCACCAAGACCCGTATTTTCACCTCTTACAAAGTTTGTGTAAAGTACCTCTACGTTAAGTTCTTTAGTTAACTGGTATTTTGCACCTCCACCTAAAGCTGTGAAATTCTGTGTAAAATTATTGCCCAAATCCAATCGTTGAGAATGTTGTGCCAAACCTAAAACGGTAAACTTTGAACTTGGAAAATAGCTTAAGAATACACCAGGTGTTAGAT